>JBCCAJ010000252.1:0-4755 GCA_039814845.1 Pseudomonadota bacterium
AGGAGATGAAGCGATGACCCAGCCCCCAAACCTGACCCGCCGCGCCTTGATCGGCAGTGCCGCTTCATTGCCGCTGCTCGCAGCACCTGCATGGGCGGGCGCGCCGATGCTTGGGGTCAGCACGCCAAAGCACCGACGTTTCAAACTGGGCGCTTTTGAGGTGACCATGCTGCTTGCCGGAACAGCCACGCGGAGGGAGCCACAGACGATTTTCGGGTTGAACGCGTCCGAGGCGGAATTCGCCGCCGCCTCTCAGGCCGCCAACATCCCCACGGACCAAGCCCAGTTTTTCTTCACGCCCGTGGTCGTTAACACCGGTGCGCAATTGGTGCTGTTCGATACAGGCCTCAACCCGCAGGCCATCGTGACGGCGCTTCAGGATGCAGGCTACACCGCTGATCAGGTGGATTTGGTGGTGATCACCCATATGCATGGCGACCACATCAACGGTCTGATGGGCGAAGGTGGGGCAACCTTCCCAAATGCCCAATACGCCACTGGCCGGGTCGAGTTTGATCACTGGGCCAAAGCTGGCAGTGACGGGTTTGATGGCAAGGTGCGTCCTTTGGCGGACAAAACGGTCATGATGGAAGACGGCACGAGCGGCTTTTCCGGCCATACCGCTATGGCGGCCTTTGGGCATACGCCGGGGCATATGGTGCATCTGATTGAATCAGACGGACAGCAGCTTTTGGTCGCGGCCGATTTTGCCAACCATTATGTCTGGTCACTGGGTTATCCCGATTGGCATGTGGTCTTTGACATGGACAAAGAGGCCGCGGCTCAGACCCGGCGGCGTTTGCTTGATATGCTGGCCACCGACAAGCTGGCCTTTACCGGCTATCATATGCCCTGGCCTGGACTGGGGTATGTGGAGGCATCCGGCAGCGCCTTTCGCTATGTGCCAAGTTCTTATCAGCTGATGCTTTGACCCATCCAAGGCGCGCGGTCTTGATTGCTCTCGCGCGCCTGCTAGCTGCCCCTTATGGAAAATGCATTGATCATCGGCGCCTCCGGCGGCATCGGGTCCGCTTTGGCGGATGCATTGGCCGGGCAGGGGGTTCAGGTCACCGGGTTGTCACGCCGCGCGGATGACTTGGACATCACTGATGAGGTGTCTGTTTCGAACGCGATGCAGGCGCTTGAGGGCCCGTATGATCTGATTTTCGTGGCCACGGGCGGGTTGGAAATATCAGGCTTTGGTCCGGAGAAAACCATCAAGGACGTAACGGCGGCGGCGATGCTCGCGCAGTTCAAGCTAAATACGATGGGCCCAGCCCTCATTCTGAAGCACGCGCAACGCCTGTTGCCAAAAGACCGACGTGCGGTCTTTGCTGCCCTGTCGGCGCGGGTGGGATCGATCGGGGACAATCAACTGGGCGGGTGGTATTCTTACCGGACAGCTAAGGCCGCGCTCAATCAGATTGTGCACGGGGCTGCGATTGAACTGGGGCGCAGCCACAAACAGGCGATTTGCGTGGCACTGCATCCCGGAACGGTGGCCACATCCCTGACGCAGAAATACGCGGGTCGGCATCCGACAGTATCGCCGGATGAAGCCGCTTTGAACCTGATCCACGTTATGAACGGGCTGACCCCTGCGGACACGGGCGGGTTCTTCGACTGGCAGGGCAAGCGCATTCCCTGGTAGCTGGACCCCGGCACAAAAAAGGCACCGGCGCGGCTGCCTCGCCGCCGTTACTCGGTTTGTGTATCGCTTTCTTCGCCTGGCTCCGACGCATTGGCCAACGCGCCGTCTTCCCAACTGCCGCTTTCTTCTTCACCGGTGGCATAGAGCATGGTGCCTTCACCCTGCCGCTTGCCGCGCAGGAACGTCCCCTCATAGACATCACCATTGGCATAGGTGGCGACGCCCACGCCGGTGATCTCCCCCTCTTGCCACTCGCCTTCATAGGTAAAACCATCGGGCATTGTCAGCTTGCCTGTCCCGTGCCGCTGGCCCTCGACGAATGTGCCTTCATAAACTGCGCCATCGGGAAAGATCGCTTTGCCTTGTCCGTGACGCTGGGCATCGCGCCACTCTCCTTCGTATCGGTACCCATCTGAATAGGTCATCACGCCGAAACCTTCGTTGCGGGCATTTACGAAGGATCCTTCGTACACCACGCCATTGGGGTATCGCGCCACGCCTTCGCCATTGATCACGCTGTTCGTCCACTCGCCCTCATAGGTCGATCCGTCAGCATAGGTGATCTTGCCCGTCCCATTGGCCAGATCGTCGGCGAATTGCCCCACATAGACGGAACCATCGGGATAGGTCACCGTGCCTTGTCCCGCGATTTTGCCTTCCGACCATTCGCCTTCATAGCGGTAGCCGTCTGTTCCCACGAAGGTGCCTTGGCCATGGCGGCGGTCATCTTCAAACGCACCTTCATAGGTATCGCCGTTGTTGTAGACCACGCGACCTTGGCCCTGCCGTTTGCCGTTGACCAGATCACCTTCGTACACATCTCCATTGGGCTGCGTCAGCCGGCCTTTGCCGTCGACTTGCCCATTCTTCCATAGCCCGGAATAGACCAGTCCATCCGACATCCGCAGGGTGCCTTCACCTTCCCGCGCGCCATTGACGACCTCGCCTTCATAAACCGCGCCATCGGGATATGTGATGACCGCGGTGCCGTCCTTTACGTTCTCAACCCAGTCACCGTCATAAATGTAGCCGCCGGGGCTTTCCATCCGACCGCGACCGTGGTGCATCGCATTGATGAAGCTGCCTTCGTACCGCACCCCATTGGCATAGATCGCCAGGCCGTTGCCGGTGATCTTGCCGTCCAGCCATTCACCCTCATAGGTACCGCCGTCCGAGAACGTGATCTTGCCCACGCCCTCTGGCTTGCCCTTCACGAACTGGCCCTCATAGGTTGATCCGTTGGGGAATACCGCGCGGCCTTGACCGCGGATTTCACCGTCTACCCATTCACCCGTATATTCATACCCGTTGGGCAGTGTGTAGGTGCCGGTCCCGTGCTGGAGCCCGTCTTTGAACGTGCCTTCGTAGATGCCGCCATCTTCGTATTGCTTGGTCTGCACCGTGCCGTCCTGCGCCAGGGCAATTGGCGCGGCCGTCAGCGTCAATGCGAATGCAATCGGGGCAATCAGCTTCATGATAAAGTGGCCTCTCTGGTGGCGGTCCCAGTTCGTGTCTTGTCAAAATCCTAATTGAGCCTCTGCGGCGTGACAACGTGTTTTGCCGAAAACCCCGTCACCAATCGGTGTAATCGGCTTTCCCTCGCCCGCGCTTCTGCTAAATCAACGCCAAAGCAGGAGCATACCCCGCAATGACAGACCGTTTTCGCATCACCTTGGCGCAGCTTAATGCAACTGTGGGTGATTTGTCTGGCAACGCAGACCTGGCCCGCAAAGCCTGGGAAGAGGGTTGGGCGGCGCAGGCGCAGCTTGTCGCCCTGCCGGAGATGTTCATCACCGGCTACAACACGCAGGATCTGGTGATGAAGCCCGCCTTTTACGAGGCGGCGATAGAAGCGATCCACGCCTTGGCGAAAGACTGCGCAGACGGGCCTGCGATGGCCATCGGCGGGCCTGCGGTGGTCGAGGGTGCGCTGCACAATGGCTACTACATCCTCAAATCGGGGCAGGTGCAGGCGTGCATTCTAAAACACAACCTGCCCAACGAGACAGTTTTTGATGAGGTGCGCATCTATGACGCCGGCCCTCTTGGCGGGCCATATGTGGTCGATGGGGTGCGCGTCGGCAGCCCGGTCTGCGAGGACGCCTGGCACGTCGATGTGCCTGAGACTTTGGAGGAGACGGGCGCGGAATTCCTGCTCGTGCCCAATGGATCGCCTTACTATCGCGACAAGATGGAGACGCGGCAGAATATGATGGTCGCCCGCGTGGTGGAAACGGGGCTTCCGCTTATCTATCTCAACCTCGTGGGCGGGCAGGATGACCAGATGTTCGATGGCGGCTCCTTCGTGCTGAACCCCGGCGGGGAATTGGCGTTGCAGATGCCGGTGATGGAAGAAGCGATTGCCCAGCTTGATTTGATGCGCGGCCCGGACGGCTGGCGCGCGGAGAAGGGCGATCTGGTCAATCTGCCCGACAGTTATGAGCAGGATTACCAGGCGATGGTGCTGTCTTTGCGCGACTACATGCGCAAGACGGGGTTTTCACGCGTCCTGCTGGGTTTGTCAGGCGGTATCGATAGCGCGATTGTGGCCACGGTCGCTGCGGATGCGCTTGGGCCAGAGAATGTGCGGTGTGTGATGTTGCCGTCAGAATATACGTCGGATGCATCCCTGGAGGACGCCAAGGAGGTCGCGGAAAACCTCGGCGCGCGATATGATTTCGTGCCGATCAAGGAAGGGCGGCAGGCGATCACCAACACGCTTGCGCCACTCTTTGAGGGCACTGAGCCGGATGTCACTGAGGAAAACCTGCAATCACGGTTGCGCGGGCTGCTTCTGATGGCGCTTTCCAACAAGTTCGGGGAAATGCTGCTGACCACAGGCAACAAATCCGAGGTCGCGGTGGGATACGCCACGATCTACGGCGACATGTCGGGGGGCTATAACCCGATCAAGGACATGTACAAAACGCGGGTTTTTGAGATCTGCCGCTGGCGCAACGCCAATCACCGCCACTGGATGATGGGCCCTGAGGGTGAGGTGATCCCGGAGCGGGTCATCGACAAACCGCCGACGGCCGAATTGAAGCATGACCAAAAAGACAGCGATTCCTTGCCGGACTACCCGGTGCTGGATGGCATTTTGG
>JBCCAJ010000334.1:0-3898 GCA_039814845.1 Pseudomonadota bacterium
ATGCAACATAAGATCACGCCAAGTTTCATCGTATATGATCGCAAATGACCCGATCTTGATCACATGGCCTTTGCCTCCCTCATAAAGCGCATTGCTCGTGCGATGAACCCGTACCCGACCCGCGGGCGAAAGCGGCTTTCGAAAGACCGTGGTCCGCGCACCCATGTGATTGTTCTGGACGGCACCATGTCCACGCTGAAACCGGGCTGCGAAAGCAATGCGGGGCTGGCGTACAAACTACTAGTGGAGGCCGGGGACCCCGGTCTGTCACTGTATTATGAGGCCGGGCTACAATGGCAAGACTGGCGCGGCACCCGCGATGTGATTGCCGGACGGGGCATCAACCGCCAGATCCGCCGCGCCTATGGATATCTGGCGAACAGATATCGCCCCGGTGACAGGATCGTGCTGCTGGGCTATTCCCGCGGGGCTTTCGCGGTCCGCTCTTTGGCCGGTGTGATCGAACGCGTGGGTCTTTTGCGTGCCGGATGCGCGACCGAGCGGAACGTGGAGATGGCCTATCGTCACTATCAGGCGCAAGAGGTCACGCAGGCGAGCCGGGATTTCGCCCGCGCCCATTGCCATGACGGGGTTGAGATCGAAATGATCGGCGTCTGGGACACCGTAAAGGCGATGGGCATCATCATGCCCGTGCTATGGCGGCTTAGCGTACCGGCCCATGCCTTCCACGATCACCGGCTGGGGCGATCCGTGCGCGCGGGCTATCACGCGCTGGCGTTGAACGAGACACGGGTCGTCTATAATTTCGTCCCGTGGGAGGTGCCGGAAGGTCATTCGGGCCGGGTTGAACAGGTCTGGTTCAGGGGAAATCATTCGGATGTGGGCGGCCATCTGAACGGTTTTCATGCGGCGCGGCCCCTGTCCAATATTCCGCTGGTTTGGATGCTGGAAAAGCTTGCCTTTCACGGTCTGGCCTTGCCGGAGAATTGGCGCGCCCAGTTTCCGCGCGATGTCATGGCGCCATCCACTGGTAATTGGGGCGGCTGGACCAAACTTTTTGTCACACGCCGACGCCGGAAAATTCTGCGCGACCGGTCTGAACGGCTGCACGACACCATCGCAGCACCGCAAGACCCCCTAAGCTCTGACCCCGGCGCGGCAGCCCGACAGGGCTGAGTGGCCGCGCCTCACCCCTTCACCGCATCCATTATGATGCACGTGGTGGTCCCGCTGGCATAGAGTTTGCCATCGTCAATGCCTCGCACTTCCCCGCGCGCCGTGGCGGTGCTGCGGCCCGCGTGATCGATCACTCCGACCGCTCGCGCTTTTTGCCCCATTTTCAACGCGCGCGTGATATTCACCTTGTATTCCAAGGTGGTATAAAATCGCCCTCGGGGCACTTTGGTCATGATCGCGCAGCCCATAACCGAATCCAACAGCGCCCCATACCAGCCGCCATGCACCCCCCGCATCGGATTGAGCGCTTGCAAAAGCGGCGCACCTTCGAACGTCACTTGCGCCTCTGAAAGCTCCGTCATCACGAAATTCAGCGTCTGGGCAATTGGTGCGCCAGAAATCCGGCCCGCCTGCATTTCTTGCAGAAATTCCATCCCCGAAAGGCGTTGCAAATCCTCTCTTGAGGCCATCTCTTCCAGGGTTTGCGCAAAAAAAACGGGCATGGGCGTGGCCTCTTGTAATCTGCACCCCGTTTTTCACAAAAAAACCCCGGTGGGAAGAACCGCACCGGGGAACAGGGAGACATCGGAAAACAGGGGTCAGGCCACTTGGCGCAAGCTCACCCGGGGGCGCAGGCCAAGGGCCATGCAGATATCGCGCGTCATCTCGGGCTTGTTGAGCGTGTAGAAGTGCAGATGTTCCACGCCGCCTTCGACCAACCCGGCGCAGAGCTCTGTCGCGACGGCGGTGGCCAACAGATCTTCGCGCCCGTCACGTTCTGCTTTGGTGAAGGCGTCTGAAAGCCAGGCCGGAATGCTTGTGCCGCAGCTTTCCGCAAAACGCCGCGCGCCCTTCCAGTTTTCAATCGGCAAAATGCCGGGAGTGATGGGCGCCGTGATCCCGGCCGCCGCGCAGGCATCGCGAAAGCGGAAGAACGTGTCGGCCTCAAAGAAAAACTGGGTGATCGCTTCATCCGCGCCTGCATCGATCTTGCGCTTGAGCCAATCGATTCCGGCTTGCATGGATGCGGCTTCGGGATGCACCTCAGGATAAGCGCCCACGCGAATGGTAAAACGATCCATATCGGCCAGCGCCGTGATCAGTTCACACGCATCAGAAAACCCGTCCGGGTGGGGTGAAAAACGCGCCTCGCCCTTGGGTGGATCGCCCCGCAATGCCACGATCTCTTGCACGCCAGCCAATGCAAATTCATTTGCAATTTCAAGGGTTTCATCACGGCTCGCATCCACGCATGTCAAATGCGCCGCCACGTTGAGACCTGCCGAGGAATGCAGCGCCTTCACCGCATCGCGTGTCAGATCCCGAGTGGTGCCGCCGGCGCCATAGGTGACAGACACAAAGCTTGGATCGAGGCAGGCCAGCGATTGCACCGTATCCCACAGTTTGAAAGAGGCCTCCAGATCGCGAGGCGGGAAAAATTCGAAAGACACGGACGGGGTCATGGCACAAAATCCTGTTTGACGCGGGCTGTGGAGATTTTGACAATCGGTGGAAAATGAAGCAACTTCATAAAACTCATGGTTTAAATGAGGTAGGCTAATATTCATGACCACATCGTAACCAGTCCATGCATATTGATTTCCGCCATCTCCGCACCATCCGGGCCATCCACCAAGCCGGTGGGCTGGCGCGTGCTGCTGACGTGCTCAACATCACGCAATCCGCGCTGAGCCATCAAATCAAAGGGCTTGAGGATCAGGCTGGGGTGGAGTTGTTTGTGCGGCGCTCGAAACCTTTACGTCTGTCGGCGGCCGGGATGCGGCTTTTGCGCGTGGCCGAAAAGGTTCTGCCGGAGATTGAGGGCCTGGAGGCCGAATTTGACGGGCTGCGCCAGGGCAGCGCAGGGCGGTTGCATATCGCAATCGAATGCCATGCGTGTTTTGAATGGCTCTTTCCGGTTCTTGAGGCATTCCGCCAAACCTGGGGCGATGTGGATGTCGATATCCGCCCCGGCCTTGCCTTTGACGCGCTGCCCGCCTTGCAAAAAGAAGATGTCGATCTGGTCGTTTCTTCCGACCCCGAAGAATTGCAGGGCGTTGAATTCAAACCACTTTTTGACTATGAGCCGCTTTTTGTTGCTGCAGCTTCGCATCCTTTGGCGCAAAAAGAGTTTATCGGGGCAGAGGATCTGCGCAGTGAGACCCTGATCACCTATCCCGTTGATCGGACACGTTTGGATGTCTTTACCGAACTGCTGATCCCCGCCCGGGTGGAGCCTCGCGCGGTCCGGCAAGTGGAACTGACGGCGGTGATTTTGCTGTTGGTGGCCTCCAACCGTGGTGTGGCGGTGATGCCCGACTGGGTGCTGCGCGAACAGCGGACGCATTCGGGCTATATCACTCGGCCCATTACCCAGGGCGGTGTCACAAAACGCCTCTACGCCGCCATCCGTCGGGAAGATGAGGACAAGCCTTTTATGGCGCATCTGTTGCGACTGGCCCGCGACATTCCGGTGAAACTGCAACGTCCCCTGACGCCGATGCCCTGACGCCAATGCCCTGAGTTAACACCCTGACGCCAATGCTCGGGCGTTGATGTCCGGATCGCGGCCCGTTCACGGCCCTCATCTCCTCACGGGCCTCGCACAATATCTTTACACATCCTTTCACCATGTTTTTGGGCTGTCTCTTGTTCTGGACAGATCGGAACGTTAACTTGTCGTTTATAGTTTTGAGGACCGATCAGACACATGCAGGATCCAGTATCCATCATCATACCCGCCCATAATGAGGCGGACACG
>JBCCAJ010000321.1:0-4051 GCA_039814845.1 Pseudomonadota bacterium
CCGCCTCATGGTATGCTGTCTTTTCCTTTTGCTCATCGGTCAGGACCATCGACCGGCGCTCAGCACCCATCATGACCTTGTCCTTGGCGTTTTCGAAATCAGGCATGGTGACAAACCGCCGACCAACGCGCGCGGCCATCAACGCGGCCTCGTTCACGAGGTTCGCCAGATCAGCACCGGAAAACCCGGGCGTACCACGGGCAATAATGCGCAGATCCACATCCGGGCCAAGCGGCGTCTTGCGCGCATGCACGCCCAGGATCTTTTCACGGCCTTTGATATCCGGGTTCGGCACGGTGACCTGACGGTCAAACCGGCCCGGACGCAGCAGCGCGGGGTCCAGAACGTCTTTACGGTTCGTAGCCGCGATGATGATCACACCTTCATTGGCCTCGAACCCGTCCATCTCCACCAGCAACTGGTTGAGCGTCTGTTCGCGTTCGTCATTCCCGCCGCCATATCCGGCGCCACGATGGCGACCGACGGCATCAATTTCGTCGATGAACACGATGCACGGCGCGTTTTTCTTGGCCTGCTCGAACATGTCACGGACGCGCGACGCACCCACACCCACGAACATTTCCACGAAGTCAGAGCCGGAAATGGTGAAGAACGGCACACCCGCTTCCCCGGCCACAGCACGGGCCAGCAGCGTTTTACCAGTGCCCGGAGGGCCCACCAGCAGCGCGCCTTTGGGGATTTTGCCTCCAAGGCGGCTGAACTTCTGCGGATTGCGCAAAAATTCTACAATCTCATCAAGCTCATCCTTGGCCTCATCAATGCCTGCCACGTCATCAAACGTCACGCGGCCATGCTTTTCCGTCAGCATCTTGGCCTTGGATTTTCCAAAGCCCATCGCGCCACCACCACGGCCGCCCTGCATGCGATTCATGAAGTAAATCCAGACCCCGATCAGCAGGATGAAAGGCAACAAAGAAAGTAGGAAAGTTTGGAAACCGGATTGCTCTTGCGGCTGCGCGGTGACCGGCACGCCTTCTTGGATCAACGCGGGCGTCAGATCCGCATCCGCTGGTTTGATCGTCGAATAATCCCGCCCATCGGTGCCACGGAACCGAACGTTTTCGCCATCCAGCGTGACAGAAGCCACCGCCCCATCCTGCACGGATGCCATGAAGTCGGAATAGGCAACCCGTTCATTTTGCATGTTATTTCCCGACCCGCTGAACAGGTTGAAAAGGGCGAGGATCAGCAGGAACAGGACCAGCCAGAATGCGATGTTACGCGCGTTACCCAAAGGACATCTCCTATCAGAATGGGAATGGCCTGCGCTATCACAGGCCTTTGAAATTATAAATAGCGATGATTAAGGCGGGTTCAATGCGCGATCTCCATTGCGAAGTCCCCCTTGCCCCGCGGCAGAAGGTCCGCAGTCCATCCATTTGCCAGTCCCGCCAAGGGCGCTGCAATCAGTTTACGACCCTGCCAAACAGCTGGCGTGGCAATGAGGGACCGTGCAGGAAGCGGGCTTTCTGCGCGGTACGGACAGTGCCGTAGGGCATCTTCCCCCAAGGCAGCGATGCGCGCGTTGAGCATGTTGGGGCCGCGCATGCGCCATCGCCCATCCCAAACCTCCCCGGGAAGGGCCGTTGCCCCGCGCAGCGCGCCAGCCTCCCGGGTCAGCCGAATGGAGCCCCTGGAATGGCTCACGTCACAGCCTTGCAGGGTTGCGTTTGTTTTAGCTAAAACGCTATCATAGAGCGCCGTGAGTGCCGCCCCACGGGGGGGATATTCCGCGCCATTGATCCAGTGCATGGCACTCAGAAGCAACCGCCGGGCCAGATCGGGGGAAAGTTTGGCAAAGCCGTTATAGTCGATCACGATGTCGCCCTGCTCCGCCAGAGCAATCTTGCGTGCGGCCTCTATCGTGACACCGTGCAAAGCATCCCGCGCCTGCGCCAAATGACCTGCCACGTCCGCCAGCGTCTGTGTAGAAACCCCCAACTTCGGCAGTGCCGCGCGCATGCGGGCGCGTTCATAGGTCGCATCTGAATTGGTCGGATCCTCCACCCATGTCAGCCCTTCCGCCATTAGGTGACCGCGCAATGCGTCCCGCGTGCAAGGCAAAAGAGGGCGGACAAACCGCACGCCGTCCTGTTCCCAGCTTTCCCGCATGGCCGACAACCCATCCACCCCGGCCCCGCGGGCCAGACGCATCAAGAACGTCTCCGCCTGATCATCCTGCGTGTGGCCAAGTGCGATGACAGGGATGGATTGCGTCTGTGCCCAGTGGGTCATGAGCGCATATCGAGCGCGGCGGGCCTGATCGGACAGATTGCCGGTCTCGCTTTCTCGGTGCCAGTGCAGCGTGGTGTGGGGCACGTCCCACGTTGCGCATAGCCGCGCCATATCAGCGGCCTCACCCGCCGCCTCGGGGCGCAACCCGTGGTCGACTGTTACCGCAGACACATCTGGCCCGCCCTCATCCCGCCAGGCGCGCAGCAAAGACAAAAGCGCCAAAGAATCGCTGCCGCCAGACAAGGCAACCGCGATGTGGTCTGGTGTTTCAGTGGAAAAAAACCCGCGCAGGGTGGTTGCCAGATCGCCGCCCGTCACGAACAGCTCAGCCGGGTGCGTTCGGCATTGGCATCAGTGGCCGCCTGCCCACCCGGGAAACGCACACCCACTTCGGCCAGCGTCACGCAGGCTTCCTCTACCTGCCCGATGCGACCCAAGGACCGGCCCAGCAAAAACAAAGCCTCAGGCGCTTTGGTGCCGTTGGGATCCACACTGAAGGCATCCAGATACGCGCGGGCGGCTTGGGTATTCTGCCCATCTGCCTCCAGCGCCGCGCCGCGCATGATGCGCGCACCACCGGCCAGCGGGCTGCCGGGGTAATTGGTCAGGAACGCCGCGAATTTCTGTGCGGCAACAGCATGATCACCGCCTTCCAGTGCAGCCACGGCCGTGTCGAAATCGGCCTGTTCGCCCACGGCCAGTTGCACATCCGGGGTGGTGGTTTCCGGCTGGATGGTCTGCTGTGTGCCGCCCGTCGTGGGCTCCACCCCGCCCAAGGTCGTGCCTTGACCAAGTGCCGCGATGTCGCAATCGGCCTCCAGCTCACACAGACGAAATTCCAGATCGCCGATCTGATTGCTGCCATCCCGCACAACGCTGTCGATGCGGAATTGCAATTGTTCGGTCAGCGCGGTGAGGCGGGTCATTTCCGCCTCAATCGTGTTCACCCGGTCGATAGTAGAGCCGCCCACGGCCTGGGTCGACACCCCGCCCGTGGTGCTGAGCTCCCGCTTCAATTTCTGAATTTCGACGTACAGCACGGACAGCTCCTGCCTGATATCGGCAAGCGTCTGCGTCCGGTCCTGCGCGTGGGTGGCCGTCGCAATCGTCAGGATCAGAAGAACACTCAGAAATCGCACTATCTTGGCTCCTTAACTCACGGGACCTGCAGAAATCACCGTCACCGCCCGGCGGTTCTTGGTGTAGCAGGCCTCTTCCGAGCAAATCTCAAGTGGGCGTTCCTTGCCGAAGGTGACAATGCTGAGCCGGGTCGGAGACACCCCCTTGCTGATCAGGTATTCCTGCACGGCATTGGCCCGGCGGCTGCCGAGGCCAAGGTTATATTCCCGCGTCCCCTGCTCATCCGCGTGTCCTTCGATCAGCGCGTTATAGTCGGAATTTGTGGTCAGCCACTGCGCTTGCGCATCGAGTACGGAGCGTGCCTCAGTCGACAGCGTGGATTGATCGACAGAGAAAAGCACCCGATCCCCCACGCTTTGCTGGAAATAGGCGGCAGATCGCGGATCAGAGGCCGGGCCATTGATCGAGCCTGCATTTGCGCCATCGGTGCTGGAGCCGAAACGATCCGGGTTCGAACAGGCCGCCAGGCCCACGACCGCACAGATCAGGATGATTTTATTCAGGAATGTCATATGCTTGCCTCATAAAGCTTTGTTTTGCGCCAATGTTGTCCTTGGTCTTGGATTTTCCTTAGCACACTGGCGTGGGTTTGTGAATCGTCTACCGCTTCATAGGCGTGTATTTCGCGCGAAATTTACCCATTGAGCCCCGGCGC
>JBCCAJ010000497.1:0-2052 GCA_039814845.1 Pseudomonadota bacterium
CTGATGCGCAAAGATGCGAAGGTTCTGGGCATGATCGGGGCGGGCCATCAAGCCACGTTCCAACTGCGTGCAGCCCTTGAGACCCACGCGTTCGAGCATGTGATCGGCTGGAACTACCACCCCGAAATGCTGCCCAATCTTGAGACGGTTGCCGACGAGGCGGGCGTGCCTTTCGAAGCTGTTGACCTGCCCGGCATGAAAGACGCGGACGCGATCATTTCCATTACATCGTCCTTCGATGCGACGCTTCTGGCGGAACATGTCAGCCCGGGAACCCATATCGCATGCATGGGCACCGACACCAAGGGCAAGCAGGAACTGGCCACCGATCTATTGTCCAAGGCGACCGTGTTCACCGATGAGGTTGCGCAATCCATCTCTATTGGCGAAGCACAACATGCCGTCGGGGCGGGTTTGATCTCAGAGCAGGATATCTTCCAACTGGGTGCGGTCATCAACGAAACCCATCCGGGGCGCAGCTCGGACGAGGAAATCACCATCTTCGACGGCACCGGCGTGGGCCTTCAGGATCTGGCGGTTGCGGGCTCCATTGTTGAGGTGGCCATTGCTCAGGGGCAAGCGACGATCGTTCCGATCTGACAACGGGTCGCGTGGCACATACAGCCTGCTGGCCTAGCCTCGCAGTCTGTCGTTGCCAGGATCATAAACATGCGGGCTGTGCCTTGTCGCAGCCCGCATCACTCCAAAGGCCTGCACGTGGCAGGCCCCACCAAGATCGACCGCACCGGTTTCCACGTAGCCCAAGGCAAGAAGTTTACCGGTTCGATACCCCATGGTGACAGACGTCAGGTAACCGACAACCCTGTCTCCTACGACAACCGGATCAGAGGGCAACGGCTCTGGCCCCGGATCGGTAATCTCCAAACCTATGAATTGCCAGTTTGGCGTCTCATCGCGTTGGCGCAGCACCGCGTCGCGCCCGGTGAAATCACCCTTATCTAGGTTGGCGAACTTCCCCAGCCCTGCGTCAAACAGCGTGTATTCCGTGCCGAAATCCGCAGCCCAGCCGTGATAGCCTTTCTCAACCCGCATGGCATTGAGCGCATAGGAGCCAAAGTTACAGATGCCATGAGGCTGACCGGCCTCCCAAATCGCATCGTAAAGCGTCGGCAGATGCCCTGAGGTAACGTGAAGTTCCCACCCCAATTCCCCAACATAACTGACACGCAGCGCTGTCACGGGCGCGCCCGCAACAGTCGTGTCCAACACGCTCATCCACGGCGCGTGCAGGTCGGCATCCGTCAGCCCTTCCAGAACTGCCCGCGCGTTGGGGCCCATGACCAGAAGCGCGCCATCTCGGACGTAACCTTTCGTCAGCGTGGCCTCCGCGCCCTGCAATTGTCCAGCAATCCAATCGTAATCCCGATCCACGGCCATCGTCGGGCCGCAAAGCAGAAATCGATCATCGCCCAGCCGCGCAATCGTGGCCTCTGACCAGATCTTGCCGCCCGGGGTGAGCATGTAGCTGAGCCGCACCCGGCCCATCTTCGGCAAGGTGCCACAGAAGATGCGGTTCAAGACATCCGCAGCGTCCGGCCCTTCGATCAGGTATTTGGTGAAGCCGCCGTGATCCATGATCCCCACGCTATCCCGCACCGTTTCGCATTCGCGGCGAACAGCGTCCATCCACGGCTCTTCCCCAAAGCTGAGCTGATCGGGTTTTGCATCCACATCAAACCATAGCGCCCGTTCCCAGCCACCGATCTGGCCCATGACGGCGCCTTGCCCCGCCAAGTGATCAAAAAGAGGCGTTTGGTTGACCGGACGGCCCGACTGCAGCAGGCGGTGGGGATAGGGAATGGCATATTGCAGATCGTAATGTTCAGAGGCGCGGGCAGCGGCATAATCCGGGCTGGCCCAATACCCGAACCGGCGTGGATCCCATGCCGACAAGTCCCATTCGGTTTCGCCCTCCGTCAACCATTCGGCCATGGCTTTGCCAATCGCCGCTGAATGGGTGATCCCGATTTGCACCCCCGTGGCGTGATAGAAATTCTGCACGCCGCCCGCCGGACCAACGAGAGGCAAAGC
>JBCCAJ010000104.1:0-7948 GCA_039814845.1 Pseudomonadota bacterium
CAAAACCCGTCTTTGCACCGGTAAGACGCCGTTCCTCATTTGCATCAGAGTGACAAGGGTTTGCATCGCTACAGTTCAATCGCGGCGAGACATTACGCCGCCTATCGCCCACCACTTCACCGACCCATTGTGCAGGCTGCACTGGATAAGATGCGTTTTTCGAACGCCTTGGACGTGGGTTGTGGCGTGGGGCATTCTTGCGAAGCCCTGTTGCCGTTTTGCGATCGGGTGATCGGCATTGATCCAAGCCCGCAGATGATCTGCTCAGCTCGAAACCATCGCCGTATTTCATATCATTTGGGTAGCGGGGCTGATCTGCCAGATTGCGACGATATTGATTGCGTCAGTGTGGCCGGTGCGTTGCCTTACATGGACAAAGCTGGCTTCGTAGATCAGTTGAAGCGGGTCTGCACACCATCTGCGGTGGTATTGATCTATGACTTCAAAGTGGAACTTGACGACATTCTATCCGCCTTGCACTTGCCTGCCGCGTCGCCCGAAAGCCGTTACAATCATGCGACCAACCTGTCAGACACGGCAGGGATTGAAACCCTCAAGACCGGCTGTCGACGGATCTCCTTTTTAGCAAAACCAGAGGAACTCGCGCACCTTCTCATGACAAACGAAGCGCGGGTTCGACGCCTTGCGGACCACTTTGGCCAAGACGATCCAAAAGACGCCCTAACGCAGGCGACCGCAGCGTTGGCACCGTTGTTTGAGCTGAGGGCGATGACATGGACCGCGCGACACCGCATGATTTAAACGACATGCTTTTTGCATGTTGCGGCTTTTGCCACGCGCCAATTCGCAATGAGTTTCATTTTGACGAGGTCGGTGGTTAAGCCGGCCCGAGGGTGTTGCTTTCCCAATGTTCGCCCATGGCGACAATGCAGGACGTGCCGTTGGCGTAGTTTTGCACGATCAGCCACTCGCCGCTGCCGCGCGACACCCAGACCTCAAGCATTGTTTCGGGATCCCTGAGGCCCATCCCCTGACGTTCTGCGCCCATGACGTTTTTGAGCGTGGCCATCATGCGCGTGCTGTCATCGCAACTGACATCACCCATCTGGGATTGGCTTGCCGTGCTCAGTGAACACAAAGCGACAAGTGAGATTGCGAACCGAAAGATCATGAGGGCGACGGTAGCGCGGGTTATCTGTGAATGTAACGGTTTTACGACAACCCTGTGGATAAACGCCACGACTGTGATGCGAAGGACATGGTGAATGCGCTTTGGCACGTTGCGCGTGTCACCTGCTTGTTACGAAACCGTCAGGAAGATGAATCAAAACTGTCGTCGGACTGTCGTTTTCGCGCCTTAGACCGCCTTCAACACTAGGGGGTGATATGCTGCAAATCGAAGCGCTGACCAAGCGGTTCGGAGACAAGCGGGCTGTTGATGCCGCAGATGTCTCTGTCACGGAACCGACAATGATCGGGATTATTGGACGTTCAGGCGCGGGTAAATCCACCCTGCTGCGCATGCTCAATCGGTTGAGCGATGCCTCCGAAGGGCGCATCACATTTGAGGGCGAGGACATCACGGCCCTGAAAGGCGCTGCCAAGCGGGCATGGCAATCGCGCTGCGCGATGATCTTTCAACAGTTCAATCTCGTGCCGCGCATGGACGTGGTGTCGAATGTGTTGCACGGCACGTTGAACAAACGGTCTACATTCGCGACCTTGTTCAATCTTTACCCGCAGTCCGACATCCACAAAGCCATCGAAATACTCGATCGGCTTGGCATCGCGGAGCAAGCCCCCAAGCGGGCCGAAGCTCTTTCGGGCGGTCAACAACAGAGGGTCGCGATTGCGCGCGCGTTGATGCAGGACCCCAAGATCATTCTTGCGGATGAACCCATTGCCTCCCTGGATCCGATGAACGCGCAGGTCGTGATGCAAAGCTTGCGCCGCATTCACGAAGAAGACGGGCGCATGGTGATCGCCAATCTGCACACACTGGATACGGCGCGGCGGTATTGTGACCGCGTCATCGGAATGCGCGACGGGCGGATCGTGTTTGACGGCACGCCTGAACAACTCACCACTGGTGTTGCGCGCGATATCTATGGCGCAGGCGCGGATTTTTCCGAGGCCGCAACCTCCACTGAAATCGACACACTGGACAGAGCAGACGCGGAGAACGCCTACGCCTGAGCCAGCTGCCATCCCGCGCCACATACAGACAAGACGCGGGCCACCTTCATCAAACCCGCCCTCAAGTAGCCAAAAGGCGATAGGGCAAAACACTGGAGACGACAGATGAAAAAGACCCTCGTTTTGGCGCTTGCCGCTACCACCGCGCTGAGCACAGGTGCCTTCGCCGAAGAGATCACGGAATTCCGCATCGGCATTCTGGGCGGTGAGAACGCGCAAGACAGGATGAATTCCTACCAGTGTCTGGCGGACTACACGACCGAAGCTCTGGGCGTGGAAACCAAGCTCTTTGCCCCGGCGGACTACAATGGCGTTATTCAAGGCCTTTTGGGCGGTACAATCGATATGGCGTGGCTGGGCGCATCTTCTTATGCCGCCACCTTCCTGCAAGACCCCGAAGCGGTTGAGCCTGTGCTGATCAAGGTCAATGTGGATGGGTCCATCGGCTACCACTCCATCGGGTTTGCCCGCAAGGACAGCGGTGTGACCAACCTTGACGATATGGAAGGCAAGGTCTTTGGTTTCGGTGATCCGAACTCCACCTCCGGCTATCTGATCCCGTCCATCGAGATCCCCCAGTACAAAGACGGCATCACCATGGAGAGCGGCGACTACTTCGGCGAAGTGAAGTTCACCGGCGGTCATGAGCAAACCATCGTTGCAGTTAAAAACGGTGACATCGACGGCGGTGTGACCTGGGCCGATGGTCAGGGCAACTGGGAAGATGGCTACAATTCCGGCGCGCTGCGCAAGGCCGTGGATGCCGGGCTGGTGGACATGAACGACATGGTTCAGATCTGGAAATCTGCCGTGATCCCCGAAGGCCCCGTTGTTCTGCGCAAGGCGCTGCCTGCGGAAGTTCGTGCCACCATGACGGAATTGGTCGATGGCCTGCACGAACGTGACGCAGATTGCGCTTACGGCGTGGCCGCAGGTGACACGCTGGGCTTCCAGCCGGTGACGCATGACACCTACATCTCCATCGTTGAGGCCCGCAAAGCCAAGATTGGCGGTTAAGCCAATTTCATGACGGATCCGGTGGCCCAGTCTAGGGCCGCCGGTTTTTTTCTGACCGGGGGCAGGATGGCGGACGTATCATTGACCGGCGCGCAGCCAAGCGTGGCCAGCATTCAGACCAGTTACATGGCGCAGGTGCAGCGGCGCAGGCTTTATGGCGGGCTGACCCTGCTGATTTTCGTCATGCTGATGGTGTCGGGCTTTAACGTCGCCGATGATCGCAATGCGGGCGGGTTCTGGGAAGGATTGCACCAGATCGGGGATTACCCGGCGGATGTGCTGTCTGAGGCGTGGGAGAAACGCGCCGATCTGCCGGGCCTCATCGCCAAGTATTTCCCGGCCTTGGTTGAGACCATCAACATCGCGGCCGTCTCCACCCTAATCGGGGCCATTGCCGGGTTGTTTTTGTCGCTTCTGGGCACACGGGGGCTGGCCAAATGGCCACGGCTTATCCCGCTCTTTCGTCGGTTGTCTGACATCATGCGCGCGGTGCCTGAAATTGTCATCGCCTTGATGTTGATCTTCGTGCTGGGCGGTGGGCCTGTGCCGGCGATGATCGCCATTGCCATCCACACCGCAGGCGCACTGGGCAAGATGTTCTCAGAAGTGGCGGAGAATGCGGATCTGAAGCCCATTGAGGGGCTGCACTCTACGGGCGCCAATTGGTCCCAACGGATGCTTCTGGGGGTGATGCCTCAGGTCGCGCCCAACTATATCAGCTACACGTTGCTTCGGTTTGAAATCAACATTCGCGCCTCGGCCATCCTCGGCTTCGTCGGTGCGGGGGGCTTGGGGTACGAGTTGCGCAACGCCATGGCCTGGGGACCAGGCCGATTTGATGAGGCAGGCGCGATTTTCATTCTGCTCTTCGGCACGATCGTATTCTTTGATCAACTCTCTAGCCGCTACCGCAACCGACTGACCGAGGGACAAGGGCAATGACCGATGTTGATCTGAGCGCCACAAAGCACGCCGCTGAACAGTTGATCGGGCGCAAGCGCATGATCGGATTTGGCATCCCGGCGGTGATTGCGGCCTATCTTCTCTACATCTTTTTTGCCTTCGACCTGCCGGGGCTGGCGCAGCGGGCGAACCTCGACAACGCGGTGACGCTGGCCTCTGACAGTTGGTCCCACAAGGTGCATGTAACCCGTGACAACCGGTCCGGAGAGATCACCTATGCTGTCGAGGGTGAACGCAAAGGCCGCTATCCAGAAGGACAACGCCCCGATTGGGTAAACGGCGATGACGTGATAACCATTGATCTGGGTGCAGACCATATCGTGCGGTATCTGCCCGAGAACCGCACGGAAATTGAGCTGCCCGGTTTTCCGGTGATCGAAGTACAGGCCGAAGGGCGCAGCCTGATCAGCAACCTGCCAGAGGATCTGCCGACCTGGATTTCCGCTTCTGACCGCCGGATCGGGATCACAACGCCCGAGGGCCGCATCACCCTGACCGGCGCGCGAACCGAGGTGTTCAATTACTTCCCGGGATGGGAGCTGTTCTGGTTCACGCTGGACAGCCCCTATCATGGCAAAAGCTTGGGCGCGCTGCTGTCCGGAGAGCGTGTGGTGCCGGATCAGTCCAACATCGCGGGTGCAATATCCGACTGGTGGAACAATGCGATGTGGCGACACAAGGATGTGGCCTGGGCCATCGGAGAGACGATCCTGATGGCCTTCCTGGGCACGATGGGGGCTGCGATCATTGCCTTGCCGCTGGCGTTTCTGGCTGCCAAACGGTTTTCGCCTTTCGTGCTGTTGCGCGCCGCAACGCGGCGCTTGTTTGATTTCGTACGCGGCGTGGATGCCTTGATCTGGACGGTCGTGCTGGCCCGCGCTTTTGGCCCCGGTCCGCTGACCGGCGCGCTGGCGATTTTGATCACGGACACAGGCACCTTTGGGAAAACCTTCTCGGAGGCACTGGAAAACGTGGACGAGAAGCAGATCGAAGGGGTCTCCTCGACCGGTGCAAAGCCGCTGCAACGCTACCGCTTTGGCGTGATCCCGCAGGTTGTGCCTGTACTGCTCGCGCAGATCCTTTATTTCCTTGAATCCAACACGCGTTCCGCCACGATCATCGGGGCGATCACCGGGGGTGGAATTGGCTTGATGTTGACGCAGGCGATCCAGACGCAGAAGGATTGGGAAGAGGTGGCTTACTACATCGTTCTCATCGTGATCATGGTGATGTTCATGGATTGGTTTTCGGGCTGGTTGCGCGGTAAGCTGATCGGGCGCAAGGACTGATGGCTCGACTGACGGCCGAAGCGCCTTTCTTTCACCCAGACTGTGAGATCACGGACAGCCGATTTGGCGCCTATGTTGAGATCGGCAAGGGCAGCCGCGTGACCAATTCAGTCTTTGGCGGTTACAGCTATTGCGATCGCTACGCCGATATCGCCAATGCGCAGATCGGCAAGTTTGCCAATATCGCGTCCTTCTCGCGGATAGGAGCCACGGATCATCCACTGCACACGGCGTCCTGTCACCACTTTATGTATCGGTCGAACGATTACTGGGATGACGTCGCGCGGGATGAGGCGTTCTTTGAACACCGTAAATCCCGCACGGCTTTTATAGGTCATGACACTTGGATCGGTGCGGGGGCGATGATCAAGCCTGAGGTGACACTGGGCCACGGCGCGGTTGTGGCAGCGGGGGCTGTCGTGACCAAGGATGTGGCGCCTTACACGATTGTGGCAGGCACCCCGGCCACGCCGCTTCGGCTGCGCCAACCGCCTGAGATTGCGGAAAGGCTCATCGCGCTGGCTTGGTGGGATTGGCCACATGACGCGCTGCGCGCGGCTTTGGATGATTTTCGGTCGCTAGAGGCGCGTGCGTTTCTAGAAAAGTATGAGGGCTAACCTTCAAGTGTCAGCGTCACGCGATCCCCGGCAAACCAGGTCCGCCCATATTCAACAGGCGTGCCCTTATCGTCCACATTCACACTAGACGATTTCATCAAAGGGTCCCCTTCGAACAGTTTGAGATGCAGCGCATGGGTGGCAGAGGCCCGCACGGCGGTCAGCCGCGTAGATGCGCGCGTGTAGTCGGTGATGCCAGCAGCAGTCAGTGCCTCGGTCACAGAGCTGGTGAGGCGCAACGCATCTGGGATACCCGGCAGACGATCGTGTGGAAACAGGCTTTCAAACAGAGCAATAGGCTGTCCATCCGCGAGGGACAGACCATGATAAGCGCAGACAGGATCGCCCGCCGGGATGCGCAAAGCATCGGCCTCACCTGCTGTCGCGGCCCGTTCCTCGATCTGCAAGACCCGCTTTTCGGGCGTCCGACCTGCCGCGATCAGGTTTTCATGAAAGCGCACCCGCTTGCCGATTGCGTAGTCGGTCGGGCTGTTCTCCACAAAGGCCCCTGCCCCCCGGCGCGTGCGGATCACCCCCTCTTCGACCAAAGCAGACAAGCCATGCCGCACCGTGTGCCGGTTCACGCCAAAGCGCGTGGCCAAGGCGGCCTCGGTCGGCAATTTATCACCGGGCGCGTAGCGGCCTTCTGCAATGTCGCAGCGAAGCGCATGGGCAATCGCCTGCCACACCGGGGTCTTTCGTCTGTTGATCATCTTCAAGGTTTCTCCGGGACGCGTCACGCAAATTTCACAAAAATCCTATGTCCATCTTCGCCCGATGTGCTAAGATATGTATAGTTGTATAGTATTTGGAAAACGTGTCGAGATGAAAGACGCTTTCGACGAAACTGCGAAACGAAAAACCTGGATGTCCCTTCTGGCCAAAGCGTCGGAGGGGCGCGTTGCCGACCTGCTGGATGCGGCGATAAAGCGACCGGAATTCACCTGGCTGCGTGCGCCAGAGATTGGCAGCACTATGGTGCGCGGTCGTGCAGGTGGAACCGGGGCGGCGTTCAACCTCGGTGAAATTACTGTCACCCGATGCGCCTTGAAGCTGCATAGCGGTGAAGTGGGGCATGCCTATATCCAAGGACGACGCAAATCCGATGCAGAGGCGGCCGCCCTTGTGGATGCCTTGTTGCAAAGCGACGTCGCGGATTTGATAGACACCACAATCCTGCAACACCTTGAAAATGAAGACCTCGCAAGCCGACAAGCCCGCGCGAAAAAAGCTGCGGCCACGAAGGTGGAGTTTTTCACAATGACCAGAGGGGAAGACTGATGCTGGCTGACACGCTTTCGGGTGGGTTTGATCACCCGGCCATACAGTCCGCCCATGCCTTCCGGAGCGTGATGAAGGCGATGGCACGCCCCGGAACGTTGCACGAAATTCAGGGCGCCGCACCGCCTGCCCCACTGTCAAACGCCGCAGGCTCCGTGTTGCTGACCCTGTGTGACACAGACACGCCCGTGCATCTGGCCGGTGAGGCCGATACCAAAGATGTGCGCGCATGGCTGGCCTTTCACACTGGTGCGCCGATCACGGGCCCTGCCCATTGCATGTTCGCCTATGGCACGTGGGAGGCGCTGACGCCTTTGTCCACCTACCCCATCGGCACGCCTGACTATCCCGACAGGTCAACGACGCTGATTGTGGAGTGCCCTGAGCTTGTTCAGGCAGGGTCGCGCCTCAAAGGCCCCGGCATCAAAACGACCGCATCACTGTCATTGCCAGAGCTGGAAGCGTTTCAGACCAATAATGCGCTCTTCCCACTTGGGATCGATTTCATCTTCACCAGTGGACGTACGGTTGCCGCGTTGCCAAGAAGTACGGAGGTGTCCTGATGTATGTGGCCGTCAAAGGCGGGGAGCGCGCCATTCAAAACGCCCATGCCTGGCTGGCAGA
>JBCCAJ010000441.1:0-2752 GCA_039814845.1 Pseudomonadota bacterium
AGCATCTCTTTCGTCCCCTCCAACGCCTTGGCCCGCGTCATCGTTTCAGGGTTGAGATGCAGCGAATTCCAATACCCATCGGTCAGCGTCTCCATCCAATCCGTCAGGCGCTCGATTTCAGCGCTATCTGCTTTGGGTAACACCTTTCGCCACAGATCCAGCAATGCCTCCTGCCTGCGGGTGTCGAAGACCTCCGCCAGTTCCGCATAGTCCTGCGAAAACCGCAGCTCTCCCCAGAATGCAAACCAAAGTGGTAGCCGATCAGGGCCGCAAGCATCCACGTGAAAGTCTGCCTCCAACACCGCCATCAGGCGATCCACCGGCGTGCCCTCCACCGCCAGCGCGGCCCGCCAAAGCGCCTCATAACTCTGATAGGCATCGCGCAGGGTTTCCGTCAGCAATCCCGCTTTGGACTTGAAGTAAAAAACCGCCACGCCCTGCGACAGCCCGGCCTCCTCCGCCACGGTAGCCAGAGTTGTCTTCGCCAACCCATTGGCCAAGATTGACCGCCGCGCGGCATCCAGCAACTGCCGACGTCGGCGGTCGGCGTTTTCCTTGCGCTCCTTGCGGGGCTTTTTGATCTGAGCAACGTCGGTCATGGACCGTCCTTTTGGCTGACGGGCATTCTGCCTGTCAATCAGGCATCCGTCATTAAATTTGTTTGAGCGCTCAAAAAACTTTACAGAACATGCGCGGCGGACCTAACGTAGGTTTTACCCACGAACAGGAGCGTATGATGACCCCCCCGGCCAATTCCCCCAGCCCCGAAGACCTCACCGCATGGGACCGCGATCACAACCTGCATCCTTGGGGTGGCATCAAATCCTGGCGCGAAGATGAATATCAGCGGCTCAACACTGGTGACGGGGTCTATCTGTGGGACAGCGAAGGTAAGAAATTCATCGACGGGCCGGGCGGCATGTGGTGCGTGCAGATCGGCTACGGACGCGAAGAAATGGCAGAGGCCATCGCCGATCAGGTGCGCAAAATGGTATATGCCTCGCCCTGGTCATCCACGTCAGAACCCGCCGCGATCCTCGCACGTGAAATCGCCCAGCGCACGCCCGGCGATCTAAACAACGTACACTTCACCACCTGCGGATCGACCGCTGTGGATACTGCCCTGCGGACGGTGGGTTTGTACAACAACATCCTGGGTCGCCCGGGGAAAAAACGCATTCTGTCGCGGGAAAAAGCCTATCATGGGTCGACCTATCTGGCCTCGTCCATGACTGGAAAAGAGCGGTTCAAAACACGCTTCGACAAGGCACAGGACCTTGTCCATTTCCTGCCCGACATCAACCCCAACCTGCGCCCCAATGGCATGAGCCCCGATGACTGGTGCGATGGCAAGATCGAAGAGATGGAGAACATCATCCTAGACCTTGGCCCCGATACAATCGGTGCTTTCATCGCCGAACCGATCCTCTGTTCAGGCGGTGTGATCGTACCGCCCAAAGGCTATCACGCGCGCACCCACGAACTCTGCCGCAAATACGACATTCTCTACATCTCGGATGAGGTGGTGACAGGCTTCGGGCGACTTGGCCACTGGTTCGCCTCGGAAGAGGTGTTCGGCATTGTCCCAGACATGATCACCTGCGCGAAGGGCCTCACCTCAGGCTACCTGCCGCTAGGCGCGTGCATCATGTCTGACCGCATCATGGGCCAAATGCGTGACGCGGGCGAGGATGAACTTTTCTACAACGGCTACACCTATTCCGGCCATCCGGTCAGCTGCGCGGCGGCCCTGAAGAACATGGAAATCATGGAACGCGAAGACATCCTCGGCCATGTCCAGCGCGTGGGTGAGGTCTTCCAGAACCGCCTACATTCTATCGGCGACCGCTTCGACATTGTCGGTGAAGTGCGCGGCATGGGCCTTTTGGGGTGCCTCGAATGCCGGCCCGATTTATCGGATGAAAGCTACGCCGCGCATCTGCAATTCGGCAACAAGCTGGATGCCGCCTGCGAACGACGCGGGTTGATGCTGCGGCCCTTCGGAAACATGGCCGTCTTCTCCCCGCCCTTGGTGATCTCTGAGGCAGAGGTTGATGAGATGTTCACCATCATGGAGGCGGGACTTGAAGAGCTGAGCGCGGAATACAATGGCTGAGGTCGCCCGCAGCGTCAGCGAACCCGCCCCGGCGGCCGAGCGTCTTCTGGCCGATGGCGCGGTGATCGTAGAAAACGTAGTGCCGGAGGCCCTGCTAAATCAGGTACTAGCGGATTTCAAAGCCCCGTTCGACGAACAGGGTCACAAATTCTCAAACGATTTCAACGGTTACAAAACCCGCAGGCTGGGCGGCATTCTTGGCCTGTCCCGCGCCGCCGCTGACATCCTTGCACACCCCCTGGTGATAGGCGTCGCGGACATCGTGCTCAAACGCCACGCGGAAACTTACCGCCTCGGCTCCTCCACCGCGATTGAAATTCATCCCGGTGAGGGCAATCAGTCGCTCCACCGCGATGATGATTTCTACCCCATCCGCATCCCGGGCGTGGAATTTCAGTTCTCCGCCATGTGGGCGCTCACGGAATTCACGGACGAAAACGGCGCCACCCGCGTGGTGCCCGGGTCCCACGATATGCGCGAAATTGCGGACGTCTCCGAGGAACAGATCACGCAGGCTGCCATGCCGCGCGGATCGGTCCTTTTCTACCTTGGCAGCGCGATCCACGCAGGCGGGCAGAACAATTCAAACGCCCCGCGCACCGGGCTGATCACCACCTATTCACTGGGCTGGCTGCG
>JBCCAJ010000444.1:0-2661 GCA_039814845.1 Pseudomonadota bacterium
GATGAGAGAGGGAGACCGCACCGCCATCAACACGGCGGAAACGGAGGAGGTTAACAAGCGCCGCTCGCGCGTGGCCGGGCAGGCATTGCCCCCCGACACACCTGTGACCAACGCCACGGGGCTTGCCTTTTCCGGGGGCGGAATCCGATCGGCAAGCTTTTGTCTGGGCGTGGCGCAGGTTTTGGCGGAACACAGTCTCTTGGGTAAATTCGATATTATGTCTTCGGTCTCTGGCGGGGGCTACACCGCGTCGTTTCTGGCCCGACGTTTGGCCGATGGACAGGAACGCGATGTCGCGGCACCCGACGGGCCGGATACGCTGCCCATCAGGGATGTCCGGCAAAAGGCAAGCTATCTAGACACCGGCCACCTGTCTCAAACGTTGCCGCGCGTGGTGCGCCTTCTGGCGGGGATGATCCTGAATTGGTCGGTGCCCGCCGCTCTGGTCGCCGTGCTGACCATCCTTGTCTATCTTTTCAACACCGGGGCCACGGCACCTTGGGCGGACTGGCTTTGGTCGAAAGACCTGTGGGTGTCGGCGGCCTGCGCCGGGCTGGGATTGCTGGTCTATTCTTGGATGCCGCGATCATGGTCGGGTTTGCGAAATGTGCTGCTGTGGGTCCTTTGGGGCGCTGCGGGGTTTCTGTTTGCGTGTTGGATTGTTGAGATCGCCTACACAACCGATTCACTGCCGTTCCTGAAGACGACCGACTTACAGGAGCTGACGATTGGCGGGTTGATCGCTGCGGGGGCGGCTGCACTGCCATTGGCCTCGCGCGTGGTGCCGATGCTGGCCAAACCTTGGGCGCGCAAACTGGGCAATGTGCTTGTGCTTGCCCTGGCCTTTGTCGCGATCCCGTTTCTGGGTCTGATTTTCGCTTTCTGGCTTTACGAACTGGCCGGGTTGTCCGCCGTTGAAGTGCCACTTATCGGGTACGAGGTGGACGGCTTCCGCCTTGTTGTCATTGGCACGGCATTTTTGTTCCTGACGGCTGTCTGGCGGGTCGATATCAACTGGACAGGGCCCCACTGGCTGTACCGCGACAGTCTGGGGGAGACGTTCGTGAAGTTGCCGGATCTCAAGCCAGAGGACAAAGCCAAGGCTGTAAACAAGGGGGAATACCGCGACAATATCCCGATCAGTGAATTGGATCCTGAGGGCAAGGCACCATACCTTTTGATGAACGCCGTGGTGAACTTGCCCAGCTCCAAATTGCCCGGTCTGCACAAGCGCAAGGGGGACTTCTTTCTGTTATCCAGCCGCTTTTGCGGGTCTCCAGTGACGGAATATGCCGAAACCAAGAAATGGATGTCGGCGGGCAAAGAAGTCGATCTGTCGACCGCTGTGGCCACCTCTGGCGCGGCGGTTGCGCCGCAGATGGCACTGCTTAACATCGCAGCGGCGCGAGCGCTTTTGTCTTTTCTCAATGTGCGCCTGGGGTTTTGGGTCAAGCACCCTGACAAATCCACCATCATTCCAGGCAGCACGCCGGGCGCCGTTGCGCTTCTGCGAGAGATGTTCGCCTGGTTCATGAATGAGCACAACGCCTGGATGATGCTGACCGATGGGGCGCATTTGGAAAACTCGGGCGTCTATGAACTGTTGCGCCGGCGCTGCCGGTTCATTGTCGCGGTCGATGCCAGTGCCGATCCGGGTGGCAAGTTCGAAACCCTGATCACGCTGGCCCGCCATGCGCGCATTGATCTGGGGGTGGAGATCACGCCGCCCATTGATGAATTGCGCACCAACGCAGAGACCGGCCTGTCACCAGCCCACGGGATCTTATGTGATATCACCTATCCGCCCTGTATGGTGCGCGGAGAAAAGCAAAAGGCGGTGATGCTGTACATAAAGACCGCAATCACCGGCAATGAGGAGGAATTGGTCAACGCCTATCACCGGGCCAACCCCGATTTCCCCAACCAATCCACCGCAGATCAGTTTTTTGATGAGCATCAGTTTGAAGCCTATCGCCAATTGGGCGTGCATTCCGCCAAGTCCATGCTGGACGAAGTGCTGATCGGTCCGGGTGATCCGCCGCAGACCGTTCCGGAATGGCTCAGACGGCTCTACGCGCGTATCCCGCCCGTTGCCTCAGAAGATCGGGTTTCCGAGTAGGTGGAGTCTTTTGTGGGGATGAGCAAGGAACCGGAAGAGATTGGCATCCTCGCCATAGTTCTTGAAGGCGCGATTGCTGCTCTTGAGGCGCTTCCCGCAGGCTACAAACCCTCCAATAACGGGCGTCCCTCTAGCCCGGAACAGGACAGGGCTGCGGCGGTGGACGGGATCAGTGTGCACGATTTGCTGTCTGACGAAGACGTCTGCGCCTTTATCAGCGCGGAGTTGGAGGCCATTCCCGCCGCGCTGTTTGACCCCTTCGTTGAGGCGAGCCGCCTGATCTCCTTCATCCTGGCGGGGTTCGGGGTGACTGCGCGGCAGGATACATCGCTGGTCGGGATGGTCGATGGCATGGATGCGGAGACGGCGACTTTGATGAGCGCCTACGCCCATCTTTCAGAGGAGACGGACCCTGATGTGGATGCACTTGGTGCGCGGCAGGCCATGTTTTTGGAATTGCAGCGCCGCACCCTGAAGCGACGCGCGCCATTCGGGGAAACCATCACGACGCTGCTGGGCGATGATGCGCTGTTGTGGTTGAC
>JBCCAJ010000367.1:0-3569 GCA_039814845.1 Pseudomonadota bacterium
GTACTTTGCGGACAATGACGCCTTCGCCGATGTGCTGCATCAAAGCCAGAAGGTGCAACTGGCGGCCGGTGCCGCAACCCAGTTGATGACGCCGGATGAGATTAAGACAGCTTACCCGTTCTACAACGTCGATGACATCGTGCTTGGGTCGATCAACCTGGTGGATGAAGGCTACTGGGACGGGGCAGCGGTCAATGACTGGTGGCGACGTCAAAGCCGCGAACGCGGGGTTGAGTGGATCGAAAACGAAGTGGTCGCGATGACCCGCGACGCGTCAGGGACGCGCGTGGAAAGCGTCACGCTTGCCTCGGGCGAAGTTATCGCCTGCGGTCATGTCGTAAACGCGTCTGGTCCGCGCGCGGATCGCACCGCTAAAATGGCGGGGATCAACGTGCCGGTTGAACCGCGAAAACGTTTCTCGTGGATTTTCAAAGCCGAACAACCGCTGGATCAAGATCTTCCGCTGACCATTGACCCGTCTGGCGTCCATGTGCGCGAAAATGGCGGGGGAACCTATCAGTGTGGCGCCCATTCTGCTGTCGACCCTGCCGTCGATTATGACGACTACGTCATGGACCATTCCATGTGGGAAAACCACGTCTGGCCGAACCTCGCGACCCGTATCCCCCAGTTTGAGGCGATCAAGGTGCAATCGGAATGGGGCGGGCACTATGCGATGAACACCTTTGATCAGAACGCGATCATGGGGCCGCACACTAAGGTGTCCAATTTCATCTTCCTCAACGGCTTCTCCGGCCACGGGCTGCAGCAATCCCCTGCCATGGGGCGCGGCACAGCGGAATGGCTGACTTACGGTGAATATCGCGCGCTTGATATGTCGCCCTTCAATTTTGAGCGGATCCCAGCCGGGCGTCCGATCATTGAGAAAGCCGTGATCTGATGGAGCTTGCGCCCAATCCTTTCACCCGTGCGCTGGCTAACGGGGATAAGCAAATCGGCCTTTGGATCAGCCTGTGCAACAACTTCGCCGCTGAGGTCGTCAGCACCGCAGGCTATGACTGGGCGCTCATCGACATGGAGCACAGCGCCAACGACTATTTCAGCGTTCTGGGTCAGCTTCAGGCCTTCGCCGCGTCTTCTACAACGGCGTTGGTTCGCGTCGAATGGAACGACGCCGTGGCCGTCAAACGCCTGCTGGATCTCGGCGCGCCGGGGCTGCTTTTTCCGATGATCCAATCGGTTGAGGAAGCCGAAAGCGCCGTGGCTGCCACGCGCTACCCGCCACGCGGCATTCGCGGCGTGTCGGGGGCCACACGCGCCACCGCCTTTGGCCGGATTGCCAACTATCCCGCCCGCATCGAAGACGAAACCGCCGTGCTCTTGCAGCTTGAAACGCGTGCCGCTGTTGAACAGGCCGAGGCCATCGCCGCAGTGGACGGCGTCAGCGGGATCTTCTTCGGCCCCGCCGATATAGCGGCCGACATTGGCAAGCTTGGCAAACCCATGGACCCGGAGGTCTGGGCGCTGATCAAGCCCGCCGCGCAAAGGCTGATCGCCCAAGGCATGCCGGTGGGCACCTTGGTCACAGACCCCGCGTTTGCCGCCGCGCTTTTGAACGAAGGCTTTACCTTTGTGGCCATCGCGACGGACACGGGGCTTCTGGCGCGGGCCGCAGATGCCGCATTGGCCCAGACCAAAGGCGCACTGACATGACCTTTGCCGCGTCCCGTTTAGCACAGGTGAAGCCGTCCGCCTCCGCTTGGGTCAGCCAGGCCGCCAAAGACGCCAAAGCGCGCGGTGAGGACGTTATCGACCTCGGCCTTGGAGAACCGGATTTCGACACGCCAGATCACATCAAGGACGCCGCGCATCAGGCCGCCTTGCGCGGTGAAACGAAGTACCCGCCCACCAATGGCACTCTGACCATGCGACAAGCAGTCGTAGATAAGCTGAAGCGGGAGAACGATCTGAATTTTGCCTTGGATGAAGTGATCGTCTCAAACGGTGCCAAGCAGGTACTTTTCAACGCCTTCATGGCAACCTTGGAGCCGGGCGATGAAGTCCTGCTATGTGCGCCGTATTTTGGGCAGTACAAGGACATCGTCACGATCCTGGGCGGCGTGCCCGTGCCGCTGATCTGCCCGCAAGAGGCCGGATTCCGCCTGACGCCCGAACAGCTATCTGCAGCCATCACGCCCAAGACACGGTGGATCCTGCTGAACCAACCGTCGAACCCCTCAGGCGCGGTTTACTCGGATGACGAAATCAAAACGCTTGGGGCTGTGCTCGAAGCCCATGAGCCCGTTTTGATCCTGTCTGACGAAATCTATGAACACATCCTGTTCGACAACCACGTCTTCCGGTCCTTCGCGTCTCTTTGCCCGAACCTGCAAAACCGCACGCTCACGGTCAACGGCGTCTCAAAAGCCTACGCCATGACCGGTTGGCGCATCGGATATGGCGCAGGGCCGAAAGACCTGATCACCGCGATGACGAAAGTGCAAAGCCAGATATCTTCCGGGGCCTGTTCCATTGCACAGGCCGCCGCCGCGGCAGCACTGAACGGACCGCAAGAAGATGTCCGCCGCTTCTGCGCTGCCTTTGAGGCACGCCGCGATCTGGTGGTTGCGCGTGTCGCAGATATCCCCGGATTGACGCTCGATGCGCCCGGCGGGGCATTCTATGGCCTCATTGGCTGCGCGGGCCTCATCGGGGCAAAAACCCCGGATGGCGACACAATCACGGATGACGCGGGCGTCACCGCCTATCTTTTGAAAGCCGCAGGTATCGCCGCAGTGCCGGGCAGCGCATACGGCCTGTCGCCGTTCTTTCGCATCTCAACCGCCGCCTCGGAAGGGATTCTGGGCACGGCAATGGATCGCATCGCCGCTGCTGTTGCCGACCTTGAAGGAATACACTCATGAAGAAAATCGTCCTCACCGGCGCCGCTGGTCGCCTTGGTTCTTACCTGCGCGAACCCCTGTCGAAGATGTGCGAAGACTTCGTATCGTCCGACATCGCCGACAGTGTTTCAAACCTTGGTGCGAACGAGACCTATGTGAAGGCAGATATCACTGATCTCGATGCTGTGGTCGCCCTGCTGGAGGGTGCCGACATGGTCGTGCATTTCGGCGCCGTGGGCGATGAGGCCCCGATGGATATGCTGTGGGGCCCGAACTTCTATGGGGCCTACACCGTCTGGGAAGCGGCCTACCGCAACAAGTTGCGCCGCGTGGTCTATGCGTCTTCGATCCACGCGGTTGGCATGCACAAGAAAACGGATTTCATCGGCATCGACGCGCCGCACAAGCCCGACACGTTCTATGGGCTGGCCAAGTGTTTCGCCGAGGATCTTGCAAGCCTCTACTGGGACAAACGCGGGTTGGAATCCGTGTGCATGCGCATCCTGTCCTGCGCACAGCCGACCAATTCGCGCGCCGTGGGCACATGGCTGAGCTATGACGACATGATCCACATGGTCGAACGCGCCATCACCACGCCGATCACAGGGTTCAGCGTGGTCTACGGTGTCTCAAACAACGACCGCGCGCCGGTCGACAACGCCAAGGCGCAGCATTTGGGGTACCACCCAAAAGACAATGCTGAAC
>JBCCAJ010000083.1:0-8973 GCA_039814845.1 Pseudomonadota bacterium
CACAGCAACAGGTGAGGCCAATCCATGGCAGACACAGACCCAGAGCTGACCGACACTTCTGAGCGTGAAGACGAGAATGTCTACGCGCTAGACGAAACCGCAGTGGCCCGGATCATGCATGATGTCGATGTGGGCGATGCGGCCAAGCTGCAGGCCGATCTGGCCGACATGCACCCCGCCGACATCGCCGATCTTCTCGAACAGATCACCGCCTTTGATCGGCGCCGCCTGATCGAATTGCTCGGCTCCGAATTTGACGGCGACATCCTCTCCGAACTTGACGAATCCTTGCGCGAAGAGGTGCTGGGCATCCTGCAACCGCAGGTTCTGGTCGACAGCCTCAGCGAGATGGACAGCGACGATGTGGTCGACCTGCTGGAAGACCTGGAGGCCGACCAGCAGGAGGTGATCCTCGACGCGCTGGAAGACGGCGACCGGATCGCGGCAGAGACCGCGCTGGCCTATCCCGAAGACAGCGCCGGCCGCATGATGCAGCGCGAAGTGGTGATGGCACCCGAGCACTGGAATGTGGGCGAGGCCATCGACTATCTGCGCGACCAGGATGATCTGCCCGAACAATTCTATCATATCACGCTGGTGGACCCGCGCTTGCGCCCTGTGGCCAATGTAACGCTGGGCAAACTGATGGGATCACGGCGCGAGGTGATGCTGCAATCTATTTCCGAAGAGACCTTCCACGTCATCCCCGTCACCCAGGACGAAGAAGATGTGGCCTATGCATTCAACCAGTACCACCTGATCTCCGCGCCCGTAGTGGACGAAAACGAACGCCTTGTGGGGATGATCACCATCGACGACGCAATGGTCGTGCTGGATGAAGAACATGAAGAAGACATCCTGCGCCTTGCGGGTGTCAGCGAAGGCAGCCTCGCCGATCGCGTTATTGAGACGACAAAGGGCCGCTTTCCGTGGCTGGCCGTGAACCTTGCCACTGCGATCCTGGCCTCCCTGGTGATTGCCCAGTTCGAAGCGGCGATCACGCAGGTGGTGGCGCTTGCGGTCCTGATGCCAATCGTGGCCTCCATGGGCGGCAACGCGGGCACCCAAAGCCTGACTGTGGCCGTGCGTGCCATTGCCACCAAAGACCTCACGGGCCGCAATGTCTGGCGGTTCATCCGGCGGGAAGTGCTGGTGGGGCTGATCAACGGGGTGATCTTTGCCGTGGTGATGGGGGGGATCGGCGTGCTGTGGTTCGGCGGGCCGGAACTGGGCTATGTGATTGGTCTGGCGATGGTGATCAATCTGGTGGCGGCCGGGCTGGCAGGCACTGCAATCCCTGTCCTGCTGGAAAAAGCGGGCGTTGATCCGGCACTGGCCTCCGGTGCTTTTGTGACAACCGTGACCGATGTGGTGGGGTTCTTTGCCTTCCTCGGCCTTGCTGTGGTGATCATGCTATGAGTGACCTGACAGAGATCAAGATAGCGGCGCGCAAAGCTGCCTTCGCGCGCCGCAAGCAAGCCCATGGTTTGGGGCAGGCGGCGGGCTCCTCTTTCCTGTCGGAGTGTCTCGCGGGGTTTCGCGGCGTGCCACTGGCCGGCTACATGCCAATCCGGACAGAGATAGACCCGCTTCCCGCTATGTCTGAGGCCGCCGCGCACGGCCCCGTGGGCGTGCCTGTCATTCAGGGCGAAGGCATGCCGCTCGAATTCTCTCGCTGGCAACCCGGTGGCGCGCTGCGCGCGGGCCCCTTCGGGGCCGAAGTGCCTGAGGTGGATGACTTCTTTGATCCTGAAATCCTGATCGTGCCGCTTGTGGCCTTTGATCGTGCGGGCGGGCGGCTTGGCTATGGTGGCGGGTTCTATGACCGCACCCTCGAACGGTTGCGCGCGCGGCGCGCGACGCTGGCCATAGGCTTTGCCTATGCCGCGCAAGAATCTGAGGCCTTGCCGCTTGAGCCCACGGATCAACCGCTCGACATGATCGTCACGGAACGGGAGGTGATCAGTTTTGGCCAATCATGATTTCAAGGCCCGCATCACTTGGACTGGCAATCGCGGGCAGGGCACCGCGCACTACAAATCCTACGATCGCACCTGGAATTTGGAGACACCGGGCAAGCCGGTGATCCCCTGCTCAAACGATCCACTCCTTGGCGGCGACCCAAGGCTGCACAACCCCGAAGACATGCTCATCGCCGCCCTCTCGGCCTGTCATATGCTGTGGTATCTGCACCTTGCGTCAGATGCAGGTATCGCTGTCAGCGCTTACACCGACGACCCGCTTGGCCATGGAGAAAGCCAACCCTCGGGGGCAGGGCGCTTCCTGGCGGCCACTTTGCGCCCGCAAATCACCATTCCCGTCGGCACCGACCTGGCTCGTGCGGACGCCATCCATCATGAGATCGGCAATGTCTGCTTCATCGCGCGCTCCGTGAATTTCCCCGTCGCCCATGAAGCCACGTATTTCTTTGATGGCTAGGGTTGGTTTTAGGTATTTGTAACAAGAAAGAAGCAAGAAATACTGCGCACCCACGGTTTCTTTCTTGTTTAAAATACCTGCGCCGCAGGCAAAAAATCTTAGAGAGGGAAGAAAAACGGAATGAGCGCCGAGGCAAGCAACCCGACGGTCAAGTTTAGTGGCACGCCCACTTTGATGAAATCGGTGAACCTGTAGCCCCCTGGCCCGTAGACCAGCATGTTCGTCTGATATCCGATGGGTGTCGCGAAACTTGCCGACGCCGCGATCATCACCGCCACCACCAAAGGCCGCGGATCGATGCCAAGGGAAGCGGCCAAACCGATGGCGATCGGGGTCACCACGACGGCCACCGCGTTGTTTGAGACAAGCTCCGTCAAAACAGATGTCAACAGGTACACCGCCCAGATCAGCAGGAAGGGTGGCGCAGACATCAGCAACGGCGCCAGCGCATCCGCCAACAGCTTCACCGCGCCTGTTTCCTCCAGCGCGGCCCCGACTGCCAGCATCGCGAAAATGAGCGCGATCAGACGGCCATCGATGAAGGAAAACGCCTCATCGGCATCCACACAGCGGGTCAGGAACAGCACCGCCATTGCCAACACCGCCAGCAGAAGGATCGGCGCAATACCCATTGCCGCCATCACCACCAAGCCTGCCAAAGCAACAATGGCAATGGGCGCGTGAGACCTGCGATAGGCGCGTTCGGTCGGTTTGGTTACGTCGACCATGTTCATCTCGGTGGCCAGCCGCCCAATATCTTCTGGTGCGCCTTCCAGCAGCAGCGTATCGCCCACCTGTACCACCAGATCATCCAACTGCCGGCCGATATTGCGATCCCGTCGATGCACCGCCAGTGGATAGACCCCAAACCGCCGCCGCAGACGCATCGCCCCCAGCCGCCGCCCGACCATCTTACTGTCCGGCGTGATCAGCGTTTCCACCGTCGTCGTCTCAACCGCCGACACCTGATCGACACGCTTGAGGCTTTTGTTGCGCTGCAGGCTCAACAACTCTGTCACCTGCGTGCGCAGCACCACGCGATCCCCCACCTGAAGCGCCACCCCGTTGAGATTGCGCCGCAAGGACACATCGCCGCGAATGACATCCACCAGCCGCACACCATCTCGTTTGAAAAGCTGCACGCCGTTCACGTCCCGCCCGACAAGGTTGGATTCAGGCGGGATCACCGCCTCGGAAAAGAATTTCCGGGAAGACCGATCAGAAAGCATTGACGCCATGCTGGCCCGGTCAGGCAGCAGGCGAGGCGCGACGAAGCGCAGATAGATTACCCCCCAAATCGCAAGGATTGCCGCCAGCGGCGTGACTTCAAAAATCGAAAATGCCTCCAACCCTTGCGCCCGGGCCACCCCATCGACAAGCAAGTTCGTTGAGGTGCCAATCAGCGTCAGACAGCCGCCCAGAATCGCGGCATAGCTTAGCGGAATGAGCAGTTTACTGCCCGCCACGCCCAGCCGCCGTGCCAATTGCACAAAAACCGGGATCATCACCACGACGACAGGCGTGTTGTTGACGAATGCCGAGGCCAGCATCACAAACGCCATCAGCGCGCCCACGGCCAGTGCAGGCCTTTTCTCTGCCTGTCCTTCCGCCAGCCGTGTAAACCACGCCAAGGCACCTGTGCGCACCAAGGCCCCCATCACGATGAACATCGCCACAATCGTCCAAGGCGCGGGGTTTGACAGGACATCAATGGCAGCCTCGTAAGGTAAAAGCCGAGTGGACAGCAGCAGCGCCACACCTGCGATGGCCACCACTTCGGCGGGATAGGTCTCTCTTAAAAACAGCACGAACATTATCGCCACGACAGCGAGGCTTAGCCATGCGTTATGCGTCTCAATCAGACCGAGAATGTCCATGATGGCTCCTGCTCGGGTCACCTAGGTGCTATTGTCCCGCAAGCCGTCCGTGCCGACAACCCCCGACACGGCGCGCGGCTGCACCAGGAAAAGCCCCACCAGCATCAGTGCAAAGCCTGCCCAAATATGCAGCGAATACCGCTCTCCCAAAATGATCATTGCGCTGATCACCCCGAAGGCCGTGACAAGGTAAGACACCTGCGAGGCAAACACCACGCCCGCCCGCGTCACTGTCCAGAAATACGTGGACAAAACGACGACATGGATCGACGCGCTGCCAAGAAGCGCCCATTCCGGCGCGCCCCAAACCTTCACCGGGTCGATGTATTGCCCGGTGCCAAAGGCCAGCGCAAACCCCATGGGCAGCCCCACGATGGAGGCCCCCGTCAGCATCTGCAGTGGATCAAGCCCCCATGTCCCCCATTTGCCGATGATATTGCCCTCCACCGCATAAAGCAGCGCTGTGACCAGAGCACAGAAAATCCAGATCGCCAGCCCCGCCTCAGGCAGCGTCAGCTCTGGCCAGGCGATCATCACCACGCAGCCCAGCCCGCACAAAAGCCCCAAAACGCGGCGTCCGTCGAACCCGTCAACACGCAGGGCGATGGCGATGGGAAACGCAAAGAGTGGCACAGCAGCGATAAGGATGGACATGAGCCCTGCCGGCAAATGCACGGCCACCATGTAAGAGATCGAGTTGGGGATCAGGCTGCCCAAAAGGCACAACATCAGATAAACGGCCACATGCTTGCGCGTCAAAGGGGCATGTTTGCGCCGGATCGCCCCGATCACCAGCAGGATGACGGTCATGATCACGAATTGCCAAGCCATGAGGCCAAACGGCTTGTAGCCCGCGCTCACCGCGATCTTGGACAGGGTGAATGTAACGCCCCATCCCGCGCCCATGAAAAGCAGGACAGCGGTCAGCGTGCTGCGCGACGGTGAGCTCATGTATCTGCCTCCGCCACTGTGTCTGCCACAGGCGTCATACCTTGCCGCGCGCGCGGCTGGACCAGGAAAATGCCCAGCAACATCACCGCCAGCGCAAGCCAGATGAAAATCGAATAGCTCTCATTCAGTATCACCATCGAAGACACAACCCCCGTGGCCGTCACAACATAGGCCGATTGCGCGGCAAAAACCGATCCGGCCTGACCGACCAACCAAACATAGGTGGCATAGACCACGGCATGAAGCGCAGCGGCAGCAATGAGAGCCAGCTCCGCCGCTCCGAAATTGGCGAAAGGATCGACCCATTGCCCGGTCAGCAATGCCAGCGGCAGCGCTATGAAGAGCCCTAATGTCGAGGCCCCGACAATCGTCTGCACCGGATTCAAACCGAAGGTCCCGAACCGCCCGACAATATTGGCCTCGGTCGCGTATAGGGCCGGGGCCAAAAGCGTCAGCACCACGAAAAACGCCATGCCGGGGTCGGGCAGGGATGCCTTGGGCCCCACCATCAAAAGAATGCCGCCCATGCCAAGACATAGCCCGCCCAGCCGCCGCCATGAGAACGCATCATTGCCCATGGCCAATGCAATAGGCAGGGCAAACATCGGGGCGGTGGCCGCCACGATAGACAAGACGCCCGCAGGCAGTTCCGCCGCGCCCATATAGAAAAACACATCCGGCAGGATCGCGCCTGCCAGTGCCACGGCCAGAAACAGGGTAAAGTGCCTTCGCCCCAACCGCACCCGCGGCCGCCCGCGCCGCAGCGTGAAGGGCGCAAGCACGATCAAAACCACCACCAACTGCCAGAAAATCAAGCCGTAGGGTTCATGCCCCGTGCTCACCGCGATTTTCGCCAGCGGCAAGGTCAGGCCCCATCCGATCCCCATCGCCAGCAGCACAAGGAACGGCCAAAACCGCGCCATCAGGGGGAACCCTGTGCCAACCGTCCGCCTTCGCGGATCATCTCCACCCGTGTCGCCCGGCCCGTCTTGTCATCGGTCTCAATATAAAGCCCCGACAGCGTTGCCGCGCCAAGGGCCGGCGTAAATCGCCCCTTGGTCATGCCGGTCACAAAGCGCCGCATGGGCTCTTCCTTATCCATGCCAATGACCGATAGGTAATCGCCACACATCCCCGCATCCGATTGAAACGCCGTGCCGCCGGGCAGGATCTGCGCATCGGCCGTGGGCACGTGGGTATGGCTGCCCACCACCATGCTGGCGCGTCCATCACAGAAATGCCCCATGGCCATCTTCTCAGACGTGGCCTCGCAATGAAAATCGACAACGCTCGCGTGTACCGCGCCGCCCCTCGTATGGGCCATCAAGACACCGTCCATGGCGTTGAACGGATCATCATAGGCCCGCCGCATGAAAACCTGACCCAGCACCTGCGTCACAAGCACCTTGCGCCCCCGACTGGCCGTAAACACCCGGTAGCCCTTCCCGGGCGCCTCCTTGGCAAAGTTGATGGGCCGGATCACGCGCGGCTCGGTCTCAATGAACTGCATCATGTCCTTTTGATCAAAGGCATGATCCCCCAGCGTGATGCAATCTGCCCCGGCGTCCAGTATGGCCTTGGCATGCGCCCCCGAAAGCCCCATCCCTCCGGTGGCATTCTCAGCATTGACGACCACAAAATCGAGCCCCCACGCCTCCCGCAGCCCGGCCAGACGTTCAACCACCGCCTGCCGCCCAGCCCTGCCCACCACATCGCCGAGAAATAAAACCTTCATTGGACGGGCCTAGAGGACTGGCGGGGCAAGGGCAAGGAAATCTCAAAATGTCGTCGTTGTTTTCAAAACAGCTTTGCATTAACCGTCTTCAGATGAGTAAGCTGCTGTCAATAACATCCCGAGTATCAGTCGCAGTGATTTCAGTAGTTTTGGTTGCGGTGGTCGCCGACGTAGTAACGCCCCCTATTGGTCCAATCTCGGATTACTTTGATTTGGGGAGAATGGCCAAGACAATAGCGGTTCTGTTCGGCACGTTTTTTGCACCAGGCGTCCTCACTATTTGTCTCTACGCTGCTTATTCTTGGAGTCGTGTTATAGGAAGGCCGCAGTCTTGTTTGTTGGAAGTGTTTTGCGTTATCATCGCCGCGCAAACTGTTTTCATGTTCTTTGTATTTCAGAATTAGCGAGCGAGAAAAATGGCTGACGAAACTCCACAGGTTTACACAAAAAACATCTTAAGTGTCGGCGATATGTATGGCCTAGCGGCGTTGCAGTCACAAGTCGCCCTCGGAAGTCACGATACGTCAGCGGCGGTGATAGGTTCAATCCTTGAGGAGTACAACGATAGGTTCGAAGGCACGACATCTTTGATTTTTCAGGAGGGTGCCGATGCCCTGTCTCCTATCCTGAACAATAGCCATGCATCCATTTTGGAAAACTATAACCTCGTGCAGTCTTTGGGACCAGATTGGCGGGCCTCGGTAAGTGATTTCGATAAGCTTAATAACCCTGTGATGTTAGACATCGGGGTTGGCAATGTTCAAATTTATACTGCGATCGGACTACTAGATGAATACAACCAGAAATTTCCGTCATCTGATCCTTTAGGTCTAAAGCAATACAACTCCGACTATCAACAATTGGCGCTTGATCTTGGTCGCCCACTCAATTCTGCGACAGTCAAGTTTGCGACTTTGATGGTGGATAAGGGGATGACTTGGGGACAACAAAATGTAGCGAACTGGGAATCTCTAAGCATTTTGGAAAAAGAGGCTTTTGCAGTCTATTTTTATAATGTCGGAGAAGAGTTCATGGAGCGGCGTCGCGATGACGCAGTTGCCGAAAACGGAGAATACAACGTCGACATAGAAAACACTGACATCGCACAGGAGTACATTCTCAACTCCGATGAAATTTTTTCCAGATTGGATCCAAATTTTGATAATTTAACGGGCATTAGGGAATTGATTGCTAATGGTGCATTCGATGGCGTCGATGAGCTTTGCTTCGCCCCCGAAACCCCCATCGACATGTGGCCGTTGGATCCGGCCTTCACCTTCGATCCCTCCAACCCCGACAAACTCTTCGATCAAACCGCCGTCCGGGCCAAAATCTGGCAGAAGCCCATTGCGGAGGTTGAGGTGGGCGATATCGTGGTCTCCTTTGACGCCGACGGCAATCTTGTCCCCGGGCCCGTCACTCGGACGTTTGTCAATGACGCCAAAATCCTGCTCGATTTCCACGGCACGCGGGTCACCCCCGGCCATGTCTATTTCCGCCCTGACAGTCAGCGGGCCTACAAATATGAAACCCTCATCGACGTTCTGCGCGATGATGGCGTGATCCAGCACCAGGACGGCCGCCACATCCGCGCTACCACCAATGTGGAGGTGGGCAGCCCGCGCGATGGGTTTGTCCGCGCGGTGACCGGAGAGCTTCGCCCCGATGGCACGGTCGTGACCAAGGATGCAGGTCGCATCCGCCTCGGCACGCGCTTCATCGTCAGCGATGGCAAGACGCGCAAATCTTTCGCGGTGGCGGACCTCATCAAGGCTGGCGGCGGTGTTGTCGGAGATGATGAACTGATCCACGTGGAGGGTGGCAAAGGCGCGCCTTTCCATTGGGAATTCAGCGACACGCTTCCCGCCCCGGAGGATTTCGTGCTCGCGTGTTCCGCCACCACGCTGGAAGACATCTACAGGGCCGCTGAGTGGGAGGCACAAGGCCCTCGCTTGCCCGCGCCCATGGTGC
>JBCCAJ010000219.1:0-5305 GCA_039814845.1 Pseudomonadota bacterium
CGTCTCCATCTCAAACGAAAACGACGCGTCATTCAGCGCCAGTTTGTCAATCGCCTCCCGCAAGTCCTCAAACTGGGCACTGTCCACAGGGAAGAGCCCACAGAACACCACCGGCTGCGCAGGTTTGAACCCCGGCAGCGGGTCCGTCGTGCCCTTCTTCTCATGGGTGATCGTGTCGCCCACCCGCGTGTCGCGGACCTGTTTGATCGACGCGGTGATAAAACCGATCTCCCCCGGTCCAAGCACGTCGATATTTTCCATCTGCGGGCGGAAGACGCCGATGCGGTCGACGCCGTAGCGCGCACCCGTCTGCATCATCTTGATCTGATCGCCCTTCTTCAGCTGCCCGTCCATGATGCGCACCAGCACAACGACGCCCAGATAGGGATCATACCAACTGTCCACCAGCATGGCCTTCAGCGGCGCATCCGCATCGCCCGTGGGGGCGGGAAGATGTGTGACAATCGCCTCCAACGTCTCACGGATCCCCTCCCCCGTTTTGGCGGAGACCGGGATCGCGCCCGAGGCATCAATGCCAATCACATCCTCAACCTGTTCAGCCACGCGGTCGATATCGGACGCGGGCAGGTCAATCTTATTGAGCACCGGCACCAATTCATGATCGGCATCAATGGCCTGATACACGTTGGCCAGCGTCTGCGCCTCCACCCCTTGCGTGCTGTCCACGACCAGCAGAGAGCCTTCGACCGCGCGCATGGACCGGCTGACCTCATAGGCGAAATCCACATGGCCAGGCGTGTCGATGAGGTTGAGCACATAGGTCTCCCCATCCTCGGCCGTGTAGTCGATGCGGACGGTGTTGGCCTTGATCGTGATGCCGCGCTCCCGCTCGATATCCATACTGTCGAGCAGCTGTTCCTTCATGTCCCGTTCGGCCACCGTGTTGGTGGACTGAATGAGGCGGTCGGCAAGCGTGGATTTCCCATGGTCGATATGGGCGACGATGGAGAAATTGCGGATATGGCTGAGCGGTGTCATGGTTGGGATATGGAAGGGTTTTGGGGGGTGGTCAAGGTCGGACAATGCGTTGAATAGACCCAGCCTGCGTTGGAGTGCCGCAACGCGCATTTTTGCAAGGAACTTGGATTGTTGTGCCTGACCCTGAGTGATACCGCCCACCCAGACATAACAAGGATTTTGAAATGGTATCGCGTATTTGGACAGTCTTGCCCTTTTTGCTTCTTGGAGCGTGCGGGACGCCGCCTGAGGACGTCGCCAAGATCAAGGCCAACTTGCTGGTTGGCACTGAAGATGGAAAGCCCGTCTACCAGACGACCACCGAAGTCGGTTCCTCCAAAGGTTCGGCAGAGAAAAAGGCCGCGAAATTCCAGCGACGCCCCTACCTCATCGCCACGGTGTGCCCTGAAGGTAGTGAAATCAAGGACATCTCCGTTTCCGATGCCTACACGCGCATTGTCCCTGGTACGGCGATCACCAACGCGTACCGCATGGCAACCATCAAGTTTTCCTGTCTTTAAGGCCAGCGCCGGCACCGGTTGAGCGGAGCGCAGTGGCTGTACGGTTTTAAACCTTGGAAATATGACGTGATTGGTTGCTACCAAACGAGTAGGTCAGCGTATTCAGGTCTGCGGAGCCGTAAAATGGCCCGACAGCACTTGGACGGCTACGTGGCGAAGGCTGCGCGGATAGCCGTTAGGTAGGCCTCGCGGAGGCCGAGGGTGATGGGGCCGGGTCGGCCGTCGGCGATCTGGTGGCCGTCGATTTCCACGACAGGCTGGATGTAGCTGGAGGCGCCCGTGGCGAAGGCCTCGTCGGCGGTGTACGTGTCCTCCAGAAGGTAGCGATCTTCCACGATCCGCAGCCCCTCTTCGCGCGCCACGCGCAGCATTGTGGCGCGGGTGATGCCGGGGAGGAGGTCGCCCAGCAAGGGGCGCGCAAAAAGAGCGCCCTCCTTGATCATGAAAAACGACATCGCCCCGCATTCCGTGACGAACCCATCGCTGTCGACCATCAGCGCCTCATCTGCCCCGGCCTTGCGCGCCACCTCTTTGGCCATCACCTGCCCCAGAAGGTTCGTGGTTTTGATATCCCGCCGGGCCCACCGGATATCGGGCGCGCTGGCGAGCCGCAGGGTGGGCGCGTCATGGACCTCTTGGGTGAAGGCGAAGATGTTGGGCGTCAGGCCCTCCGGATATAGGTAATCGCGGTCATGTTCGCCTCGGGTGATGTGCAGATAAAGGAACCCCTCCTGCACATCATTGCGCGCGATCAACTCCATCAGCGCGCTGTGCAAAGCCGCCTCAGACATCGGCTCGGCCATCTCCAATTCCGACAGTGACCGACGCAGGCGGGCCATATGATGTGCAAAATCAATGATCTGCCCGTCGAGCACGCCCAAGCCCTCATAGACCGCATCGGCAAAGAGAAGGCCCCGGTCGAAGATGGGCAGTTTGGCCTCCTCCTCCGGGATATAGTCGCCGTTCAGCCAAACGGTACGCGTCATGTCACTCTCCTGTCCGGTGAAGAAAACGGCCCGCGCGTGCCTCAGTTTGCGTGCCGTTTTGCAAAGTCACCTGACCATTGACCAGAACGTAGGCGATGCCAACACTTGGCCGTTCCGAGTGGTCGTAGTCGGCCCGGTCGATTACGGTGTTGGCATCAAACAGCGTCAGATCGGCCTTGAGCCCGGACCTGATCACCCCCCGATCCGTCAGCCCGAACCGCGCCGCGCTCATACCCGTCATCTTATGGATCGCCTGCGGCAGGCCCAACAGCGCACGGTCGCGAACGTAATGACCCAAAACGCGCGGGAACGTGCCCCAAAGGCGGGGATGCGGGCGGATCGTTCCGGGAATGCCGTCAGAGCCGATCATGGCGGCGGGATGAGCCAGGATCCGATCCACATCAGCATCATCCATATCGAAATAGACCGCCATGGCCGGTTGCAAACGGGCGATCGCCTCATCCCGCGCGACGCCCCAGTCGGTCGCAACATCGTCCAGCATCCGGCCGCCCATGCCCGGCGCCGGCGTGGACCAGATAATCAGCACCTCGGGCGCGCCCTCGGCAAACTCTGGCAAAAGCGCGGAGGACGACGCCGTGTAAGGGTACACATCAAGTGATACATCCACCGCGGAGCGGGCCGCGTCGATCATGGCCAACGTCTTGGCACTCTTGCCAAAATTGCGGATGCCCGCGCATTTATGATGGGATAATAGCAACGGCACACCGGCCTCTTCGGCGATGTGCAACGCCTCGGCCACCGCATCCTCCACATGGTCAGATTCGTCGCGCACATGGGTGGTGTAAAGGGCGCCTTTGTGGCCCGCCAAGACACGTGCCAGTGCGATCACTTCCTCTGGTGGGGCCGCCGTGGCCGCGGGGTATTCAAGCCCCGAAGACAGCCCCACAGCGCCCTCGCTCAGTGCCTCATCCAAACGCTCAGCCATCACCGCAATCTGTTCAGGTGTGGCCGGTTGATCCACATCCTCCATCACGCCAGCGCGCAAGGTCGAATGCCCCACCAACAGGCTGACATTGACCGCCGGGCGGGCCTCCTCCACGCGGGCGGCATAGGCGCGGACGGTGGATGTGCTCAGGTCATTGACCTGCGGCACGATCCCAAAAGGGGCGGGCAAACCTTCGCGGGCGGCAAAGGGCGCGGCAGAGATCCCGCAATTGCCCGCCACGACGGTGGTGACGCCTTGGGTAACTTTGCAGGCCATGGCCGGATCATCAAGCACCACCCAGTCATCATGGGTGTGCACATCAATGAACCCCGGCGCGACGGTCAGGCCAGTCGCCTCAATCACCAGCCCAGCAGAGCAATCGGGCAGCGCGCCCACCCCAGCGATCCGGTCCCCCACAACAGCAACATCCCCGGCATAAGCCGCACCGCCCGAGCCATCGACGATCTGCGCGCCGCGTATGAGAACATCAGCGTGCAAAAGGATCCTCCGTGCGCGGCCAGTAGGGGATTTGGCGCTTGGTCAGCGGCAAGTCATCGAACTTCGGACAGGTGCCGCCGGGGGTCGCGACCTGAATGATTTGCGGGGAAATCTCTGCGAATGGGCCGTAGAAATGAAACAGCGATTTCACGGTGACAATGCGCTTTTCGGCCAGGCGAATGCCCATCTGCTCAAACGCTTCCGGGTGGTAGACCTGCGTGCGCAAATCATTGATCAGAATGTCGAAATCCGCACCATGCCGCAGCCAGACGAGCGTGCCCAGCGGCTCCAACCCCGTGCCCAGATGTTGGCCCAGCCCGGATGCGATACGCATGACACGTGCCGTGATATCCACCGGATCGCCCGACATCGGGCTGGTTTTACCGCCCAGACGCAGCGTGATATCCGCCCCCTCGCCCACGTCCTGACACAGCCGCACGGCAATGGGATCCCAATATATCCCTGTCGCCACTCCCACGCAGCCCCGGTCCAAAAGCGCACGCAACATGGGCGTCGCGTCCCCCGGCGCGCCACCACCTGAATTGTCGCCCATCTCCGCCAGCACGACGGGGTGCGCTTCGGCCGCCTTTGCCTGCGTCAGTGCGCCGTCCAGATCGGCGTATTGCCCCGTCACCTCATGGCGCAGGGCAAAAAATTCCTGCCCCAATTCCTCTGCCATTGCTTCTGCCCGCGCCGCATCGCCATCGGTGGTGACCAACATCTTGGCGCCTACATCCGCGACATCCCCCCAAGGAAAGCCATGCATCAGCGAAATGGACAGCACATTGCCCCCCTCCGTCGCGCCCAACCGATCCACGAAACCGCGCATGGGTTCGGACTTGGTGAGGTAGAGATGCACCATTCGGCAATCATAAGCGGCCATCGTGGGACGGATCTCTCCGGCATGGGTGCGGCGAGCCATTTCAAACAGCTCTTCCGCCCGCGGCGTGGCATCATCATGGGGGTACTCTTTGAAACAGATGATCAGATCGCAGGCGTTCATCATGCGGTCGGTCAAATGCGCATGCAGATCAAGCGCCATGCCAATCGTCGCGGCGGGACAGATCGCGCGCACTTCTGCGGCCAGATCGCCTTCGCAGTCATCCTCCCCTTCAGCCACCATTGCACCGTGCAGTTGCAGCAGAACCACATCCACCGGGCCCGCCGCCCGCAGATCGCGCAAGATACGGTCTTTCAGCCCAGCGTAACACGCTGCGACCGTCCGCCCAGCAGGCTCCGCAATCGCCGTCAGGCTTTCCACGACCTCCCACCCCAGCGCCTCCGCCCGCGCCCGCCACACATGCAGCGCCTCTGTCATCAGATTGGCAGGCTCCGCCGTGGCCGTCCCCTCGCGGTAGCAATATTCGTGAAAGCCC
>JBCCAJ010000075.1:0-9248 GCA_039814845.1 Pseudomonadota bacterium
AAGAGGCAATCCAATGAGCGGACGGTTGATTGATTTCCTCCTTCGCCTCGCCCCCCGTGAACGGTGGCTGCTGGCGCTGCTTTTTGCCCTTGTTGTGCCGCTCGGGCTGCTGTTTGGGGTACTGTTACCGTTGAAAGATGCAAAGGCCAATGCGCTGACCGACCGGACCGAGGCCGTGGCGATCAATCTTTGGGTGCAAGAGCGTGTTGGGGAGTATCAGAGCCTGAATTCCGCCCCCCGGACCGGTCCGCAACCGGCGATGGGCACAAGCGGGATTGAGCAATCATTGATCGAGGCGGGCCTTCGTGGCGATATCAGTGATCTGAGCCAAGACAGCGCAGGGCAGATTACCCTGCGGTTTGACGATGTGCGGTTCACGCGCTTGATGACGTGGCTGTCTGAGACGGAGCCGGGCTGGGGCTATGACGTCACGCAGTTCCGGATTGAAGCCGTGCCAGAGCCCGCCAATGTGGCTGCTACGCTGACGTTGGACCCACAGGAATTGTAATTGCACCTATTGCATGGTCCGAAGCCGCGCAGAGATAGCGGCTTTACGACCGGCCAGGCTACCCAAAGGGTCCAGCTTGGGATCTTCTTTCAGAACTTCGCCCAAGGCCTGTTCGGCGCTTTTGAGATGGCTTTTCCCAGCCGCCATGTCGCCCTGCGCCAAAAGCGCCAGACCCAGTTCATGCATCGCCGTTCCACGCACGGACAGGGCCGCACTGCGCGCGGTGCCTTCGCTTTGGTCTGCCAAATCACCAGAGACCTGCGCGGCGGCGTTGAACTGACCCGCGCGCAGGTGGGAATGGGAAAGCTCAAGACGAATACGGTTTTCCAGCGGGCCGGAATTGCCCATCAGGTCGCCATAGAGGCGGTTTGCCGTGTTGTAGTTGCCTTTTTCGAGGGCCGTGCGCGCCTGCGTGTATTGCGACTGAAAGGAGTTTCCTTTGGCCGCATATTCCGCGTCACAGCCGATCAAAGCCACAACGCAAAGCGCAATAGACGCGCCCTTTTGGAAGCGTTTTGCCGTCATTTTGAAACCTGCTCGTTTTCGTGTTTTATTTTTGTTAAACCTAACACAGACCTGAAAACACGTCCAATTTTCGCGCGCCGCGAACGGCCGGGGACCCATAAATGAACTGGAATGCGACTTTTTTCACACTGCTTGCACTGGCCGCCACAGGGCTGGCCAGCAAGGAGTTGCATGAGGCTTTGTCGCAGCCCACGCCACAGGCTGCCCCCGCCCAGGTGGCCCGCGCAGTGGCAGATGTTGTGGAAGTGGCGAGTGTCGCCACCACACCTCGCTGGCCTGCGCTGTTTGGGGAGCCTCAGCCCCCTAAGCCGCCCGCGCCTGAACCGGCCCCTGAAGTGACCCAGGAAGAGCCACAACCGCCCAGACCGCCGCTTTCGTCACTAGGATACGAATTGAGGGGAATTGTGCGGGCCGGGGATACCGTTTGGGGGCTGGTTTCGCATCCTACGGGTGAGAAAATTATGCGGGCCGGGGATATGTTGGGCGATGATTTGCCTATCGCGCGTATCGATGAAACGGGGCTTTGGGTGGACAACGGCGGGGAAGAACCCGAGCTTTTGGGTTACCCCGAAAACCAGTGAAATCGGCAAAATTGCCACGGGCAATAGTAATGGGTGCAAATCGAGCCGCCTTGCGGTAAACTGCGGCTCAAGCAGAAAAATGATTGCATAAGCAACGTAAGTAGGCAGGCCATGAGTAGACTTTACCGTATCCGTGCGGGGGTGATGTACGTCATCCTGAGCGTGTCGATGTTGATGGGCGTGGTCGCTATGACCACACCCGCCCGTGCACAGGTGGAATTGAATCTGCGCGATGCCGATTTGCGCAGTTTCGTCGAGATCGTATCAGAGGCCACGGGGCGGAATTTTCTGGTGGATCCGGCGGTGCGGGGCACGGTGACTGTGCTGGCGCCCGAGGGTCTCAGTTCTGCTGATCTGTATGAGGTGTTCCTGAACGTGCTGGAACTGAACCGCCTGACCGTGATCCAAGGGGCCGGTGCAGATAAGATTGTGCCCATGAATGTCGCGCGAGAGCTTTCAACAGGGACGACCAGCCTTTCGGGTGATTTTGAAACCCGCGTCATTGAGGTGAACAACACGCCCTTGGATGAAATCATCGAAGTGGTGCGCCCGCTTCTGCCTGCTGAGGCGGTGCTGACGCCTGTTCCGCGTTCAAACATGTTGATCCTGTCGGATCGCGGGAACAACCATGCCCGCATTGCCAACCTGATCCGACGTCTGGATCAACCCCGCGAACGCCCCATTGAGATGATCCGCCTGCGCAATGCCGATGCAAGCGATGTGCTGAGTGTCATTCAGGATATGAACATCATCCCGCCCGATTCCGCCGTCAGCGTGGACACCCGGTCCAACGCACTGATCGTGTCGGGGTCTGAGGATCTGACCCGACAGATGCGCACGCTGGCATCCCGCCTTGATACCCAGCGCGACAACATCGTCAGTACGGCAGTGGAGCTGAACTATGCCGATGCCGCGACGCTTTCGGATGTTGTGCTGCGCGCGATCACAAGTCAGACGCAGGACAGCGCGGTGCAACAAAGCACCATTCGCATCATTCCTGAAAGCCAGACCAACACGTTGCTGATCACTGCTCCGGCGGAGCGGGTGGATGACATCATCAAAATGATCCGCTTTCTCGATCGCCGTCCAAATCAGGTTCTGGTAGAGGCCGTGATTTTCGAAATGTCCGTCGATGGGTTTTCCGATCTGACGGCGCAATTTGGTGCCATCCTCAACAACGCGATTGTCGGCGGGGTGGAATTTACGCTGGCAGGGCGGCCAAGTCTGACCAACCTGGTGACCTCTGCGATCAATGGCGATGTGGTTTCGCCGGGGAATGGTGGCACCATCGGTGGCCGTTCTGGCAATTCGCGTGAGGGCATCGTTGGCCTGATCAGCGCGATTGCCTCCAGCACCTCCACCCGGCTTCTGAGCACGCCGTCGATCATGACGCTCAACAATGAAGAAGCGGAGATTGTGGTGGCGCAGAATGTGCCCTTTGTCACAGGATCTTTCGCGACGGTGGGAGAAACAAACAACCCCGAAAACCCCTTCCAGACGATTGAGCGGCAGGATGTCGGCCTGACCCTTAAGGTGACGCCGCAGATCAACGCCGATCAAACGGTGAAAATGACAATTGAACAGGAAGTGTCGCGGCTGACCAATCAAACCTCCTCCGCCGGGGGTGAGATTACGGCGCGGCGGGCGTTGACGACCAATGTTCTGGTGCATTCGGGCAATGTGATCATGCTGGGCGGGCTTTTGGAAAACGGCTCTGGTTCGGTGTCGCAGGCTGTTCCTGGCTTGAGCAAACTTCCGCTTCTGGGTGGGCTCTTCCGTGGTAAGAATTCGAGCAAGAACCAGCGCGTGCTTTTGGTCATGCTGCGCCCGCAGGTCGTCAGTACGGATGCTGAAGCCCGCCGCCTGACCCGCGAACTGGCGAGAGAGGCAAAAGCGGCAAGCCTTGCCATTGCCCCCGCGAATGATGGACAATTCCCCGCAACGAACAGAGTGGGGTTGCCGTTTGACGGTGCCAACCTCAATCAGCCTTTTGACGCGGGATTTGTGGATGACATCGCCCAGCAAAGAGATTACCCCCCGCTCCCCACGCGGCTCCAGTTTGGCGCTTACTAAAACCGTTTCGGTTTTGGTCAGAACTGTGCACCTGCTGTCGCGGTTGAGCCGCCAAGGCACTTGGGGGCAAAAGGCAGTGAAAGTGGGTTCGATATGAACCGGAATGGTCATAGACTTCCCTTTGCATTTGCGCGCGACAGCCAGGTTATTCTGGATGGTGTGCGGCTTCTGATCGGGCCTGAGGCGCGCAGCACAGGCCTGAGGGAAGCGCAGCGGCGGCTTGGGTCTGGGGCCACGCCTGTTCTGGAACAACTCGACAAGGACAGCTTTGAACGAGAGCTGGCGCGCGTCTACCAATCCGGCGCGGCAGACGGGGCGAACACGCATAATGAGCTGATGTTCGATCTTGAAGACGTCGCCGCCGGTGACCGCCAACGCGACCTGCTGGAGGACAGCTCTGAGGCGCCGGTGATCCAGTTGGTAAACCAGCTTTTGCGAAAGGCCGTTTTGGCGGGGGCTTCGGATTTGCATGTAGAACCAGCGGAAGACGGGTTGCGCGTGCGGATGCGGGTGGACGGGTTTTTGCAACATGTGATGACGCGGTCGGACGTGCCGGTGAAGCGAATCGTATCGCGGCTGAAGGTGATGGCGGGCCTCGATATTGCCGAAACGCGCCTGCCGCAGGATGGGCGGATACCGCTGTCGCTGGGCGGGCGGTTGATTGACACGCGGGTGTCGTCACTGCCGGGGAACTATGGCGAACGGGTCGTGCTGCGGATTTTGGATCGGTCCTCCGGTCTTCGGCCTTTGAGCGACCTTGGGCTATCCGACGCGCAGGTTGGTTTGCTGGAACGCATGGCCGCACTGCCCAATGGGATCATTCTGGCCACGGGGCCGACGGGTGCGGGCAAGACCACGACGCTCTATTCCCTGTTGCAACTGGCCAACCGGGAAGAACGCAACATCGTGACTGTGGAAGACCCGATTGAATACGATCTGCCCGGTGTAAACCAATCGCAGATCAACGCAGAGATCGGCATGACCTTCGCCGCCGGTCTGCGCGCCACATTGCGGCAGGACCCGGATGTGATCCTTGTTGGGGAAATCCGGGATGCGGAGACCGCGACCGTGGCCAGCCAGGCCGCGCTGACGGGGCATCTGGTGCTATCTTCGTTGCATGCCAACGGGTCGGTGGGGGCTGTTGTCCGGCTGCGGGATCTGGGGCTGGATAACTTCCTGATTGCGGCCACGTTGCGTGGTGTGATTGCGCAGCGCCTTTTGCGGCGGCTCTGCCCGGAATGTGCCACGGCGCGCAAACCGACTAAGGGGGAACTGAGCCATTTTCGACGGCATGGGTTGGCGGAACCGGGTCAGGTTTATGACGCGGTGGGGTGCCCCTCTTGCAACGGCACCGGCTATTCCGGCCGAATCGGCGTCTTTGAGATGATCGAGGTGGGCGACCGCCTGCGCCAGGCGATTGATCGCGGCGCGAACGAGACCGAGTTGATGGAGTTGTCGCTTGATGAAGAGGCGACGCTGATCGGGCAGGGCCTGAAAGAGGTCGCCGCTGGGCGTACGACCATCGTGGAAACCCTGCGCGTCGTGGGGGACGTGGCGTGAACGCCTATGGCTATATCGCCTTCACGGATGCCGGGAAAAAGCGGCAGGGGACGATCATTGCTGAAACGGAAAGCCACGCCGCCGATCAGTTGCGGGCGAAGGGGCTCTTTGTGTCCCAGCTTGAGGTGCGTGATGAGGTATCCGGTTGGCGTAAAGCATTGTCAGGGCGACGCAAAGGGCGGCTGACAGCGGATTTGCAGGCCGTTTTCACGCGGCAGATGGCAGTGCTACTGGGTGCCGACCTGCCGGTTGAGGCAGCGTTGGAAGCGGTGCGCCAAGGTGGCCATGGCGTGCTGGATGCGATGGCGGCAGGGGCGCGAGCAGCTTTGATGGATGGCGCGCCCTTGTCGGAGTCTCTGGAAAAATCGGGGGCCGGTTTCGCGCCTTACTATCTGGCCGCGATCCGGGCGGGTGAAAATGCCGGTGACCTTCCGACCGTCTTCGAAGAACTCGCCGACCACTTGGAAACGAAGGGCACCGACCGCGCCCAGATTGCCAGCGCGCTTGTTTATCCCGCCTTTGTCGCGGCGGTGTCTTTGTTGGTGTGCGGTATCCTCATGGTCACCGTCGCGCCCGAGATTGTGGCGCTTTTCGAAGTGTCCGGCAGGCCCTTGCCGCAGATTACGCAGAATGTGCTGGCGGTCAGTGATTGGGTGCAAAACAACCTTATCCTGCTGGCGGCCATTGTTGGGTGCTTGATCGCGCTGGGCGTTTTGGCACAAATCAACGAAGGTCTACGCCAACGCCGCGACGCGCTGCTGTTGCGCCTGCCGCTGATTGGCCGGTTCATGCGGTTGGCGCAGGCGGTGCAGTACCTGCGCACGCTCGCCCTCGTTCTGGGCAGCAAGCATGCGGTGGTTTCTGCCGTGGAAAACGCCGCGCAGGTTCTGACGGTCTCAAAATTCCGACAAGAGGCCGATGCCGTCAGTCAGGACATCCGACAGGGCGTCACCCTGTCCAAATCCCTCGAACGGCTGAGCATAATACCCCCGGTCGCGCGGCAATTGATCAGCGCGGGGGAGGCCTCTGTCAGGCTGGCACGGATGGCGGATCGCAGCGCAGTTTTGGTAGAGAACGGGCTGAGCACAGAACGCAAGCGTCTGGCCGCCCTTCTGGAACCGCTTTTGATGATGGCGGTGGGCGGGTTTGTCTTGATCATCGTGTTGGCCGTTCTGTTGCCGATCTTCGATCTACAGGCTGTGGTGGCCGGTTAAGCGTGCAGCTTCTGCCCGCCTGTGGTGAATTCCGTGTCAAAGCCCATCTGCGCCACAAACTCGATATCTTCGGGATCAAAGAATTTGGCCCCTCGGGTTTTGAAACGACCGATAGACTCAGGCGGCCTGATCAGCGCCTCAAGTTCTCTCATCTTGGGCGCATCTACCTCAATGCCCAGAAAATCCACCAGCTGTTCCAGAACAGGGCCGGGACATTGGCAAAGGTCATCGAAGTTCAGTAGGAAAAAACGCCCCTTCATGGTCTTGGAGATTTTCAAGGCGCGTTGATTGGCGCGGCACCAATGTTTCAATGAATGGCGCGGATCCGTGCGCCCGGCAGGCAGACCATAAAGCGCGTTCCCCCAAAGGCGCGGTTGGTTTTGATTGCTGGAAAACGCCATGCTGAGGCCGTTTCGAACCACATGGACATAGCGCATGTTCGGGAAGGCCACGGCAAGGCGGTCAAGCATGATATGGGTGTTCGGTTCTTTCCACCCCCAATGCGAAACGTTCCGCGGCGGGGCAGCGGCGGCACGGCGAAGGGCGTCGGCCTTGCTTTGCAGCCAGTCATGCCGCGACGGGGGCCGTGATCGACCGTCATCATCGCCAGAAAATCAAGCAACCGGTTCTCACCCTCCGTCAGGGGCGCACCGCCAAGCGTTGCCTTGCGAAAAATCGAGACGTGATGTTTAAAAAGCTCTGGCGGCGCCAACCGCAGGGTCGGACGCACGAAGAGAAAGGTGTACCAAAGGTTGTCACCCGTCTCATTGAGGTCGCGGCCCATGGACACGCCAAGCCGCGCTAGAATGTTTTGAACAAGGCGCGTACCGCTGCCGCCGACACCCCCCGCCGCAATGGGCGAAAGGTGGGGATCTGTGCAATCTGTCATTTTTACCCAACCCGCAAAGCACTTCAGATCACCCGACACAGCCATGCTAGGGTTGTGCCAGGGTCCCACCCACGGAGGTGTCTGCGCTATTTTTGTTAAGAACCTTTCAAGTCACAGGTGTAGGGGAGGACGGTTTAAGCTAATGATTTGTTTATTATTTTCGACAACACTTCAGCAGTGTTTAGGCAACGCGCGTGAGACAGCCTAAAAAGGCTCTGGGGCCAATTTTTCAGACTGCGAACGGATTCAACCATTGGGTGATTTTGCAGGATTCAACAGAGATCAAAAAAGACACAGACGCCTAGAAATCCCAGAGCCTGAATTGACCGAGTCAAGGTCGCCAAAGCATATTGGAAATAACAATTTCTTGGGGGAAGATTCGTTTTGTCGCGATCTATTTTTGCACCGTTGAAACCCGGCCTTTCCATTGTCTTGCGCTGTCTTTGCATCCTGTTCGCGGCATTCATCGTCACCGCGATGCCCCGCGCGGCTGAGGCCCAAGCCAGTTTTTCCAAAACATTCTCACCCGACACAATCGGGGTGGGCGGCCAATCCACGCTGACCTACACGATCAACAACACGGACGGAAATCTGACCGGCGCAGGGTTTTCGCACACACTTCCCGCAAACGTAACGCTTGCCGTTGTTCCAAACCCTATGGTTGCGAGCGCATGTTTCGGCGCATCGCTCACGGCGAACCCTGGTGGCAACAACATCACCTTTTCGGGGGCTTCAATCGCAAGCGGAGACATCTGCACTATTTCGGTGAATGTCCTTTCATCGGCAGCGGGCACTTTTACAAGCACGACGGGCGACCTGACATACACACGTGTGAGCGATGGGTCATTGATCAATGCCGGCACTGCCACGGATGATTTGACGGTGGAGGCAGAATTCCCAACCTTCACAAAGTCGTTTTCGCCGTCGACCGTCGCGCTGGGCGGCCGGTCAACCGTGACCTACACAATAGACAACTCTGCCAATAGTGGATTTTTTTCCAATCCGGTTTTCGACGACAACTTTCCTTCCGGGATCACGATCGCTGATCCTTCCAATTTGTCGACGACATGTAATGGCCCTTCTTCGCCGACTGCGACGCCGGGCAGCGGCACGTTGTCCTTTCCATCCGGGTCATTTCTGCTGGCCGGGGAAAGCTGTACTATAACAGTGGATGTTATCGCGAACACGTCGGGAACGATTGTCAGCGAAACCGGCGATCTTACAGGCAGCAACCCGTTCTTCCGGAGTTTTGGCCCTGCGACGGCAACGCTGAATGTGACATCGCCGGGTGCGATCCAGCTGACAAAGTCGTTTGAAGGTGATCCAGTTGGTGCGGGCGCGACGGTTCAACTTGTCTTTACACTCACCAATCGAGACCGGGCGTCAGCCGCCACCAATCTGAGCTTTACCGACAATCTGAGTGCCATGTTGGCGAGCACAACGCTGCAAAGCGTAGGGGCGAATACATGCCCGAGCGGGTCCATCACAGGGGTCGGCACAGGAACGATCACGTTCAGCGGCGGGTCTTTGCCAGCCAATGGATCCTGTACCGTGACCGCGAATGTCGCCATTCCGAACGGAGCAGCCGCAGGGATTTACACCAATACGACCTCCAACCTCTCCGGCCAGATCGGTGGCAGCGCTGTTACAGGCGATCCGGCGACGGACACTTTGACGGTCGAAGCCGTTCAGCCGATCCTCACAAAAACCTTTATGCCAGACGAACGAAACGGCGGCGAAACGACGACGGTGGAATTCACGCTGACAAATCCGTCCTCTTCCACCGCGCTGTCAAACATCGCGTTCACGATGCCGGTTGAGGATTTCATTTCTGGCGCCAGTGGTTTGAACACACCGGCAGCTGGGTCATGTGGTGCGGGCTCAGGTTTCGGTCTCAC
>JBCCAJ010000095.1:0-8396 GCA_039814845.1 Pseudomonadota bacterium
CCCTTGCGCCCCCCTGCCCGGTCGTTATAACGCCGACAATTTGCACATAGCCGGGGGGCCGCCATCATGCCGAAGAGAACAGACATCTCATCCATCATGATCATCGGGGCAGGCCCTATCATCATCGGGCAGGCCTGCGAATTTGACTATTCCGGCGCGCAAGCCTGCAAGGCGCTGCGGGAAGAGGGCTACCGCGTCATTCTGGTCAACTCCAACCCCGCCACGATCATGACAGATCCCGGGTTGGCCGACGCCACCTATATCGAACCCATCACGCCTGAGACTGTCGCCAAGATCATCGAAAAGGAGCGCCCCGATGCGCTTTTGCCCACGATGGGCGGGCAGACGGGGCTGAACACCTCGCTCGCGCTGGAAGAGATGGGTGTGCTGGACAAATTCGGCGTGCAGATGATCGGGGCCAAGCGGGATGCGATTGAGATGGCCGAAGACCGCAAGCTGTTCCGGGAGGCGATGGATAGGCTTGGCATTGAAAACCCCAAGGCCGAAATCATCACGGCCCCCAAAACCGCTGACGGCCGGTTTGACCTTGATGCGGGTGTGGCCCAGGCGCTGGAGACGCTGGAAACCGTGGGCCTGCCCGCCATCATCCGGCCAGCCTTTACCCTGGGGGGCACCGGCGGCGGCGTGGCGTATAACCGCGAAGATTACATTCATATCTGTCGCTCTGGCATGGATGCCTCCCCTGTGGGGCAGATCCTGATTGATGAAAGCCTGCTGGGTTGGAAAGAGTACGAAATGGAGGTGGTGCGTGACACCGCCGACAACGCGATCATCGTCTGTTCCATCGAAAACGTGGACCCGATGGGCGTGCACACGGGCGACAGCATCACCGTGGCCCCAGCGCTCACGCTGACGGACAAAGAATACCAGATCATGCGCAACCATTCGATCGCCGTGCTGCGCGAGATTGGGGTAGAGACAGGCGGATCGAACGTGCAATGGGCGATCAACCCCGATGACGGCCGCATGGTGGTGATTGAGATGAACCCGCGGGTTTCGCGGTCCTCGGCGCTGGCGTCGAAGGCCACGGGTTTCCCGATTGCGAAGATCGCAGCGAAGCTGGCGGTGGGCTACACGCTTGATGAGTTGGACAATGACATCACCAAGGTGACGCCTGCCTCATTCGAGCCGACGATTGACTACGTGGTCACCAAAATCCCGAAATTCGCTTTTGAAAAATTTCCCGGCTCGGAACCCTACCTGACCACTGCGATGAAATCCGTGGGGGAGGCGATGTCCATCGGGCGCACGATCCATGAAAGCCTGCAAAAGGCGCTGGCGTCGATGGAATCAGGTCTGACCGGGTTCGACGAGGTGGAAATAGACGGCGCGGCAGATCCTGTTTCGGGCAAGGCGGCGGTGATCAAGGCTATCTCCATCCAAACACCCGACCGCCTGCGCACCATCGCTCAGGCCATGCGCCACGGGCTGAGCGATGATGAGATTTTCCTCGCCACCAAATTCGATCCGTGGTTCCTCGCCCGTATTCGCGAGATTATCGAGGCCGAAGAGGATGTGAGGCGCGCAGGCTTGCCGAGCGATGAAGAGGGCCTCCGCAGGCTCAAGATGCTTGGCTTCACCGATGCGCGGCTGGCCAAACTGACCGGACGGGAGGAGACGCAGGTGCGTAATGCGCGGCTGAACCTTGGCGTGCGGGCAGTGTTCAAACGGATCGATACGTGCGCGGCCGAATTCGAGGCGCAGACGCCGTACATGTATTCCACCTATGAGGTGCCGATGATGGGTGAGGTGGAATGCGAGGCGCGCCCGTCGGACCGCAAGAAGGTTGTGATCTTAGGCGGTGGCCCCAACCGGATCGGGCAAGGGATCGAATTTGATTACTGCTGCTGTCACGCGTGCTTTGCGCTGACGGATGCGGGTTATGAAACGATCATGATCAACTGCAACCCGGAGACGGTGAGCACGGATTATGACACGTCCGACCGGCTGTATTTTGAGCCACTGACCTTTGAGCACGTCATGGAAATCCTGCTCAAAGAGCAGGAAAATGGCACGCTGCACGGCGTGATCGTGCAGTTCGGCGGGCAGACACCGCTGAAACTGGCTAATGATCTGCATGATGCGGGAATTCCGATCCTTGGCACCTCGCCCGACGCCATTGATCTGGCCGAAGATCGCGAACGGTTCCAGGCGCTGGTCAATGAACTCGGCCTGCTTCAGCCCAACAACGGCATCGCGTCCACTAATGAACAGGCGCTGGCGATTGCCGAAAAGATCGGTTTCCCGTTGGTCATTCGCCCCTCCTACGTGTTGGGTGGTCGCGCGATGGAAATCGTGCGCGATATGGCACAGCTTGAACGCTACATCGCAGAGGCCGTGGTGGTGTCGGGTGACAGCCCGGTTCTGCTGGATGGGTATCTGTCAGGGGCCATCGAATGCGATGTGGATGCGCTGTCTGATGGGAAGGATGTACATGTGACCGGCATCCTGCAGCACATCGAAGAGGCAGGCGTGCATTCGGGTGACAGCGCCTGCTGCCTGCCGCCTCACACCCTGTCCGCAGAAATCGTCACAGAGATCGAACGCCAAACCGAAGCGCTGGCCCGCGCGCTGAATGTGCGCGGTCTGATGAATGTGCAGTTCGCCGTCCAGGGGAGCGATATCTACCTCATTGAGGTGAACCCGCGTGCTTCGCGCACCGTGCCCTTTGTGGCCAAGGCCACCGACAGCGCCATTGCCTCCATTGCGGCGCGCTTGATGGCAGGCGAGCCGCTGTCGAACTTCCCCCATCGCGGCCCCTACCCTGCGGATGCCAAGCCCGGCACGCTGCCCATGGCCGATCAGATGACCCTCGCCGATCCGGCGATGCCGTGGTTCTCTGTCAAAGAGGCCGTGATGCCCTTTGCGCGCTTCCCCGGGGTCGATACCATTCTGGGGCCGGAAATGCGGTCAACCGGTGAGGTGATGGGCTGGGATGTTTCCTTCCCGCGCGCGTTCCTGAAAGCGCAGCTGGGCGCGGGCACGCATCTGCCCCAAGGCGGCAAGGTTTTCTTCTCCATCAAGGATGATGACAAGACGCCTGCCTTGGTGGAAACGGCGCAGATTCTTGTCGATCTGGGCTTTTTCATCGTGGCCACGCGCGGCACGGCGTCATTCCTGGAAGGCCACGGCATCGCCTGTGAGGTGGTCAACAAGGTCTATGAGGGCCGCCCCCACGTGGTGGATATGATGAAAGACGGGCAAATCACGCTGGTCATGAACACCACCGAAGGCGCCCAATCGGTGGAAGACAGTCGCGAAATCAGGTCCGTGGCGCTTTATGACAAGATCCCCTATTACACCACTGCCGCCGCCGCCCATGCCGCCGCGCTGGCCATGAAGGACCGGCAAGACGGAGAATTTCAGGTCACGCCCCTGCAAGGTGTTGGCAGCGACGCGGCCTGATCCTTTAAGCGCCTGAAAATAAAAAGATTTTTTAGGTTATCCACAGCCATGCTCTAACGCGCAATCTGATATGCAAAATTCGCATAGATTTAGGCGTTTTTTTTCATTGCAAGATCGTATCGGGCGCATATATGGCGGGTACAGAGGCGATGCTTCGAACCAAAGTTTACGCGACACAAGACCTAGGAGGCTATCATGACCCGCGACGAACTGAACCGCGAAATCCGTATGCACAGTGCCACCTGGCAGTCTGTGATCATTTTTTACGGCGTGCTGTTTGGGACATTTGTCCTGTCAGCCATGGCAATGACAGCTTAAGCGCCCGACTAGCCGCCGGATAAAGCCACCAGGCTCGGGCCCCGAAGTGGGCCCACCAAGACCCCAAAAACTTGACCACGCCGGGCGATCACAGATCGTTCGGCGTTTGCGTTGAAACCCGCTGGTCCTTTACCACGGGTTAACCATTTAGCCCCGAAGGCCCCGAGCAAGGATCGAGCAGATGAAACGGGACGACCTCATCAAGGAAATGCGCGTGCAGGCTGGCAGCTGGCATGCTTTGGCAATTGTCTATGGGGCGATTATCGCCGCGATGGTGCTGTCAGCGCGTGCCATCATGTAGGCTTGCCACGCAACGGGGGACAGGGTAGTTGGCCCTGAACCCCGGAGGCATGTCATGAGCATCAACAGCGAACGCGACATCGAAGCCAACTTGCAAATTGGCCCCACCGATCAAGGCATGGTGCGGCTGTTCATTGAGGCTGGCAAGGTTGAGATCCCCATGGATTTCGACCCAGATGAAGCGCGCGAGATTGCCGAAGAACTTATCGCAGCGGCCAAAGTCGCCGAAGGGCGCGCGCGGTGACGCAGCATTGATCGTGGCCGTCACGTCAGCCTTTTGGGTTTGGGGTGGATCGGAATGATTAATCGGGACATCTCTTTCAACCTCACCTTTATGCGGGACGGGTGCAGCGGGCCCAAAATGCTGACGCATGGTGGCATCTATGCCGACATTCACTGGCCAGATTGGTCGCTGCGCATCAGGAAACGGGGAATTCGATCCGAACCCGAAACCGATCTCATATCAGATGCGCCGACAAGAACCGCAGCAAGGCACACACGGGTAAAATCGCGGCCCGCCAAGGCGTGATCGTGGATTTGGTGACAACATGGGGCTCTGAAGAGTTGCAAGAATACATGATATAAGACGATCCACGACTGCAGGAAGATCGCGCTTTGCATGTTGATTGCGAAAAGCGCCCTCATAACTGGGCGCGGCAGCAAACAGAGTTTCGCAATATCAACACCCAGCGCGGGTATCGGTTCACGCGCCAACCGCAACCGATTTCTATACCGGCCTCAGCGGCGGCGTGGTCAAAGCGTTTGGCCTTGAAATTGAGAAGCCGACAAAAGGTCGAACGCACGTGACACTCAGTCTCTGCACGGCATTCGACCAAAAGCTGTAATTCGGGTTTCTTTGGCGGAATGCTTTAATCCCGCACGACATAGACCGAACATTGTGCATGGGTCACAACATGGCTGGCCGTCGTTCCCAGAATGTAGTCCTTTATCCCTGGATTGGCCGACCCCATCACGATGACATCGACATTGCGATCATGGGCGAGTTTCACGATCTGGCGGTGCACCGCACCCAAGGGAACGACGGTTTCGATCTCTACGCCGTCTGCTGGAAAGGCCGCCATCCATTTTGCCAGCGCTTTGCTCCAATATTCCTTTGAATCGGTGATGTTGAGGTTGCGCTCCATCTCCGGGGCCACGGTCGCCACCAAAAGTTTGGCCCCCCGCCTGCGCGCCATGGCCACGGCCTCATCATAGGCGCTGGTGTCGATCTTGGCGTGGCGCAGGTTGATCGGGCAGAGGATTAGGTTTGTGTCACGGGGCATAAGGCGCTCCTTCTGGGTTGCGCCCTAAGCTTAGCTGCGAATTTCTCTGCGCTAAACCCCCTTGCCATTGGATCACGCTTACCTCCCCGGATCGCGGCACCCCTGCAGCCGTATCGCGGAATGCCGCGCGAAACGACGGGTCAGCGCCGTGCGTCGTGCGCCCGGCAATTTGTGCTCAGGGGATATCCGGATGATTTCGGCGTCATAGGCATCGGCGATGATGAGGCCGGTCTCCTGCGGCAAAAGCTCGGTAGGAAAATCCTCATCTACAGCCCAGAAGTAGCGGTCGCACCAATCCAGATAGCCTTCCCACTTGCTATCAGACTGGTAGTCTGCGCGCGATGATTTGCATTCGATCACCCAAATCTCACCCTTGGGGCCAAGCGCCATGACATCCACGCGCTTGCCGCGTTCGGGGGTGAATTCTTCCAGGCAGGCGAAATCATGTTGAAGCAGGTGCCTGCACACGCCACGGGCCAGAAGTTGGCCAGGTTTGATCGTTGGGTCGGGCGACGTCAGCATAATCGCAATTATGAACAAAGTGTGAACATACGCAACCCCTTGATGGGGCGCACCCCATGCACTACGTCAGTCGAGTGACGAGTGCTGCCCTTCTCGTGTACGGTTGCATTCCGGTGGCCTTAAGCAATTCCGAGGGAGCTGGCTCTGTCCTGGCCCTGGCCTGGTTACCTGGCGCCCACCTGTATATACAGGTCCTCGGGAATGAGAGAACCAAACGGCTGCGTGCGGGCTCGTCACACCTTTTGCCCGTCTGGGCGGGTGCCCGAAATCTTCAAAAGATTTCGGACGCATTCTTTGAAAGAATGCGGGCCTGCACCAAATTCGAAAAGTTTCAGAAAGGGCCGCGGGGCTTGTCCACGGGGATGCGTATCACAGCGTGATCCTGTTCCATATCGCGCATGCGACGGCCACCGTGGTGATCGTCTTCGTCATCGTCGTCGTGCAACACCGCCGTCAGCAGTGTTTGCACCCGGGAAAACACCACACCATTCACCAGCCACATCAACAGCGCAACAATCCACCCCATGGTGGTTTCAGCGATGTATGTCATAAGGCCTGCGATGTTGAACCAAAGGGTCATGCAAAGGAATACCGCAGAGAGGCCGAAACCGATGACGATGGTCTTTCGAGATGTTTGGCCTTGGTTGGACATGTGATCCACCTTTCTCTGGCTATACCTCAAGATTAGCACAGGATTCCTAACGCTCAAGTAAACATGCGCGTTTCAGCGGTTTTTCTCTGATCAATTTTGACGCAGCCTGGTTTTGAAGCAGTTGGGTTTTGAGGGTGTTTGGCGCACTCCGCTCTGGCCAATGGCGCGCCCCTGCGCTATCCCACCGCTCTAATCACGCTGGAATTGATGATGTCCAAATCCGCTTATGACACCCCAGGCCCTGTAGAGGCCGAGCTGCGTGCGGCAATCTCATCGACAGAAGAGATCATTGCCGCCGCCCGCGCGGGCGAGATGTATATTCTGGTCGACCATGAGGATCGTGAAAACGAAGGCGATCTGGTGATTGCAGCTGAATTTGCCGATGCGGATGCGATCAATTTCATGGCCACGCACGGGCGTGGGCTGATTTGTCTGCCGATGACGGCTGAGCGGATTGACCGGCTGGGCCTGCCGATGATGGCCGTGAACAATTCCTCGCGGCATGAGACGGCATTCACCGTGAGCATAGAGGCACGCGAAGGCGTCAGCACCGGGATTTCCGCAGGCGACCGCGCGTTGACGGTGGCTACGGCGATCAATGATCAGAACACGATGGCCGCATTGGCCACGCCCGGCCATGTCTTCCCGCTGCGCGCCAAAGCGGGCGGCGTGCTGGTGCGGGCCGGTCATACGGAGGCGGCGGTTGATATCTCTCGGCTGGCCGGGCTGCATCCGTCTGGCGTGATTTGTGAGATCATGAAAGATGACGGCACCATGGCGCGGCTGCCTGATCTGGTGGCGTTCGCGAAGACGCACGACATGAAGATCGGCACCATTTCCGATCTGATCGCCTATCGCCACAAACACGACAATCTGGTCCGTGAGGTGCGCCATGAGCGAGTGACCTCATCGCTTGGCGGCGCATGGGATATGCGGGTGTTCGTGGATGAAACAGGGACCGAGCATCTGGCCCTGACCAAAGGCGATGTTCACGATGGCCAGCCGGTTCTGGCGCGGACACACGCGCTCAATGCCCTTGAGGACGTGTTGGGCATCTCTCTGGACAATTCCGATGGCGTGCCGACGGGCAAGATCCAGCAAGCCATGGAAATCATCGCCGCAGAAGGCCGTGGGGCGGTGTTCCTGTACCGTCAACCGCGCCCGACGCTGGCCAAGGAACATGCCGATGATGAAGGCCCGCGCACGGTGAAACAAACCGGCCTAGGCAGTCAGATCATGGTGACGATGGGGGTCAAGCAATTGATTTTGCTTACAGATAACCCCGATACGCGCTATCTTGGGTTGGATGCCTACGGGATTTCGATTGTGGGTACGCGGCCCCTGAGCGAAGGATAAAGCAATGGCAGGCACGGAATACACCCTTCCCCGTCCAGAATTTTCTGACCCGGTGAAACTGCTGGTGGTGGTGGCGCCGTTCTACCGCGATATCGCCGATATGATGATAGACGGCGCACTTGCTGAGATCGAGGCAGCAGGCGGCACCCATGAGGTCATCGAAGTGCCGGGCGCGCTGGAAATTCCCACCGCCATCGCCATGGCTGACCGGATGAGCAATTTTGATGGCTTCGTCGCCCTTGGCTGCGTGATCCGGGGTGAGACGACGCATTATGAGACGGTGTGCAATGACAGCTCTCGGGGGCTGACAATGCTGGGGCTGACGGGCACGCTGGTGGGCAATGGCATCCTGACCGTCGAAACCCGCGATCAGGCGGTAGCTCGGGCGGACCCGAACCAGATGAACAAGGGCGCCGGGGCGGCCGCTGCGGCGTTGCATCTGATTGCTCTGTCACGGAAATGGGGCAAGCCGAAGGGTGGGATTGGGTTCAAACCGGGCCTCGAAGAATACCGGCTGGCCGGTGACGGCAAAGGAACCA
>JBCCAJ010000268.1:0-4547 GCA_039814845.1 Pseudomonadota bacterium
CGCCTTAGACCTCTTCGTCTTCGATGGTGATCTCTTCATCCAGACGATCGCGATCTTCTTCATCAATCACATCACCGCGCAGCGATGCAGCGCGGGCGCGCAGGGAATTGGCGCGGTTGTCGAGCTGTTCAGCCTCTTCTTCAAGCTGGGCCACAACGGGCAGGCCGCGCGCCTCCAAAGGATCGGTGGACGCCTGAGCGCGCAAATCTTCAGCGGGCAGCAGCGCGGGGTAGGATGCGCTTTGCACTTCGGGCGCGGTGCGGGCATCCAGCTCCGGAAAGGTGGCGCAGGCCGAAAGCGCAGTCGTGGCGGCGAGGATGGTGATTGTGCGGCGCATGGTGCGTCCTTTGCGATGCCCTTATTTGTCCTTTTTGCCATTTATCCAGTGTCGCACGCAAGCGGGGATTGATTAGGGTCGGTTCTTCGGTAAATGCTTGCCCATGGCACGCACCCAAGGATCCCATTCCGAGATCACCGGCCCGCGCCTTCGGGACGCGGCGAAGGCGCTTTTCGCGCGCTATGGGTATGCGGCTGTGTCCATGCGCCAGATTGCGGCGGAGGTGGGGGTGCAGGCCGGGGCGCTTTATAACTACATCCCCGACAAACAGAGCCTCCTGTTTGATCTTATGAAATCGCATATGGATGAGCTTTTGATCGCCTATGATGCGCAGGCCTTGGATGGCGATCCGTTGGAGCGGTTGCAGAGGTTTGTCAGTTTTCACATTCGCCACCATGCGGATCGGCCCGAGGCGGTGTTCATTGCCTACATGGAGTTGCGCAACCTGACAGAGGGCAATTTTGAGCAGATCGAGGGGCTGCGGCGGGCTTATGAGGCGCGGTTGGAGGCGATCTTGTCGGATGGGGCGCGGGACGGCGCGTTTCAGATCAGTGATACGCGGATTGTGGCCATGGCAGTGATTGCGATGCTGACCGGGGTGAACACGTGGTTCCGCGAAGGCGGGCGGCTGAGCATGGGCGAAGTTGAGGCGCTCTATTGGGATATGGTGCGCAAGGCCGTGGTGGCTTAGCGACTGGAGACAGGCGAAGGCGCGGCGGGCTAAAGCCCTTGATTACGCGCCGGGGAGGGTTGAACGGACATTACTTTTCCCCTCGCAGCCCAGACGCAAAGCGGGTAGGGACGCGGGCATGTCTGATGAGGTGATCACGGAACTCTATGCCTCCCCCGCGCGCCGGTTTCTGGGTGTGGGGATGCTTTTGGTGCTGGGGGGCTTGCTGCTTTATACCGCGCTGGCCTTTCCGCCCTCTCACTTGGGCTGGCAGGTGTTTTTGCTTGGCATGGGAGGCGTGTGTGTCTGGGTGGCAGAGCGGATGCGCCAAGCCACGGCGCAGGGCGTTCAACTTACGGAAGCGGGGCTGCGCAGCAGTGGCGGGGAAATCATCGCCGCTATGGATGACATTGACGCGGTGGATCGCAGCATTTTCGTCTTCAAGCCGTCAAACGGGTTTGTGGTGCGGCTGAAAACCTCTGGGCCGTCGCGATGGATGCCGGGGCTGTGGTGGCGGATGGGCAAGCGCATCGGGATTGGCGGCGTGACCCCGGGTGGGGCAGGCAAGATCATGGCCGATATGCTGGGCGCGATGTTGATGCAGCGCGAAAAAGGTGAGGACGGGCCGTTTTAGCAGCCCGTCCGTCACGGAATTTTATGTGGTCGATGTCGGGTCAGCCGCAGGAGTCAAAGCACAGCTGCGGGGCAAAGCGGATCGACGTGAAAACGCGCGTTCGCATTGTCATCTCATCGGAAAAGCCGACCTCAAAGATGGTGCGATACTGTGCACGGGATTCCACCAGGATCACCTGTTCGCCATCGTCCAGAATGGGCAGCACATCATGGTCATCGCGCACCTGTGCATCGGTTAAAGGCGCCATGGAATTTCCGCCGCGAACCGCCGACCATACGAGGCCGTATTCATTGTCGCCCGCGTCGAAATTGATCACAGAGACCCGGATCGTGTTGACGCCATAGTCGTCGGCGATCTCATCAAACAGGGTCTTCACGTTGTCCATATAGACTTCGTTGATCACCGATTGTTCGCGCGACAGCATGTCAGCAACCGTGTAGGTCGCCTTGTCCCGCGTAGATTGGAACCGGTGGAGTTCGAAGAATTCAAACATGGCCGCCAGCCCCATGAACATCATGGGCAGGGTCAACACGGTTTCCACCATGATGGTGCCGCGTGTGTCTTCTGCGAAGTCGCGAAGATAGGATTTGATCAATGGCCAATAGGTCATATCAAAGAGGCTCCTGCACAAAGGCGCTGGTCACGATGACGGAGGCTTCGCCGCTGGCATCGGTGTCAAGCGCGCTGCCGAGGAAGGCATCGGGGAAGAGCGGCTCAAATTTCAGGCAAGCCCGCATCAGCATCAATTCGTTTTGCTGGCCCGGGGTGAAGTCACGCACGGGCTTTGATGGTTCTGCGCTGTCCGTGCAGTCGGCCGAGGTGTCGAGCGCGGCGTAGCTACGGATGTCGGCAGACCGCATTTCAAGCTGCAGCTTGTTCTTGCAGTCCAGCAGCATCAGAGAGTTTGCACAGATCAAATCCTTGATGTCGTCATGCTGTGGCGCGGTGCCGGTGCCAAGGCGAATTTCGCGCACGGCAATGTCCATCCCGCGTTCCAGTAGCGTGTGACGCATCGTGACCAGGCCCAGTTCCACGCCCATCACGATGACGGTGATATAGATCGGCATCACGAGGATAAATTCCACCGACGCAGTGCCGCTGTCTTCGCGTGCAAAGCGCTGGATATGCGCGCGCACGCTTTGGATCGTTGAACCCTTGATCATTGTGTCAACCTCAGGTTTTTCACGTTCGACGCGATGGAGTTGAAGGCAGCGGAAATGCCCTCGCCATCTGTCGGGTAGTAGTGGTTCAGGCTGGACGCGCATGTCTCAAGCTGAGTTTCGGCATTGCCACCTGCGGTGATCGCGTAACCGATCGTGTAGACCACGACGCCTTCACTTTTGACGGCGGTACAGATGTTCTGCATCAGGCCATCCTTGATCGAACCACTGTCCCGTTGGGAGTTGATAAAATCATTTTCCGGACCGTAATCCCCGATGATGTCATCAATGAAGTCAGGTGAGATCAAACCCCATGCAACTTCCCAGGAGACTGCCTCGGAGCTGACAAACGCCTGGCCGCCGCCTTCGCCATCAAGCTCACTGAAGTCGTCAAAATCATCGCTGCTGACCCATTCGTAGCCATCCGAATTCCGACTGGCCAAGCCCCAAGAGGCCTCGATGTCCAGATACCGGTCGTCGCCTTCATCAAAGAGATAATAGGCGGAATAGGCATCACCCACGGCGGTATATTCGCAGGTCCATTTCGTCTTGGAACACTTGCTGGGGTCGTTCGACGTTTTGATGCCACCCTTTTTCTTGTGGCGCCAAGCATAGTCGAACTCCATGTCCTGCCACGTCACCTTGTGCATGTCCGAGTTCGGCCCAAGGTAAGAGCCATTTTCGTTCATGTAGTAGGAGCTGGTGTTCTGACCGTCGGCCATCAGCACGATGATTTTCAGGGTTTCGGCCTCACCGTGGACCGCCGGAAGGTGGTTCAGCGATGCATCCACCACCTCAGCGGTTTGCAGATCATCCACAACATCCTGGAATTCGTCATCCAGAAGGGCCGCACCCCACTTCATGCCGATATGGGCGGATGTGTTGCCGTCTGCCGTCAGGGCGTTGATGTGGGCATGCAAATCGCTCTCACTCATGGAATAGGGGAGAACTTCCGCGTTTTCATCGTTGAAACAGGTGCGCCACGACTGGTTCAGGTTGTCGAACCCGTTGTCGTAACGCGACGTGAATTCCTGCAACTGGTAGCTGCGATCCGGATCGATGTAGGAATCCGCGTAATCGGTGTCATCAAACCGGATACACGTGGAATAGTTATGTTCGTCTGTGACCGTGAGCGCTTCAAAAAGCTCCGGGCTTGGCGTCACGTTCCAGGCAAAGGGCACAACCGAAATGACCGAGTCGCCCGGATCGGACTGACCCAGAATGGTGGTGACAAAGCTTCTTGCCGCGGATTGCATGTCGGTCAGCTTCTGACCGCCCATGGACCCTGACACGTCGAGCACCAAAGACACTTCCAGTTTCGGAGTGGACACTTCCGCCTCGGCCGCGCCTTTGGCGGCCAGGTTGTCGACGCCGGTTAGTTTCAGCAGGTATGTGTCGATATCCATCGACGCCTCGGCATAGACCCGCGTTGCGTTGAGCGATGTTTCGATATCTGCGTCGTCGCCTTCAAGGTCGATTTCATGCAGGTAGGCGGACATATCATTCTTTGCGAAATAGTCTTCCACGATGTTGGCCACACCTTGGGCATCGGTGCCCTGCGGCGCGCCCGCGCCCGCCAGAACGGCGGAATCCAGCGTGGCCTGAAGATGGGTGCGTTCCATCTCTTGGCGCATTGTATCCACGCCCAGACCGGCCATGATCAAAAGCATGAACGTGGTGTAAAAGCTCAGCAGACCGCTTGCGCCATCTTCGTCGCGGCGAAAGTCGGCCAAGCAGCGCCGAGCG
>JBCCAJ010000274.1:0-4468 GCA_039814845.1 Pseudomonadota bacterium
GTTCAGCTTCGCCGAACGCTCCAGCAGGCGGGAGTGCAGGTAGAACACGTCACCCGGATAGGCTTCACGCCCGGGCGGACGACGCAGAAGCAGGGACATCTGGCGATAAGCCACGGCCTGCTTGGACAAATCATCATACACGATCAGCGCGTGACGCCCGTTGTCGCGGAAATGCTCGGCCATCGCGGTCGCGGAATAGGGCGCCAGGAACTGCATCGGCGCAGGGTCAGATGCGGTGGCGGCCACAACGATGGAATACTCCATCGCGCCGTTTTCTTCGAGCTTCTTTACCAGCTGCGCCACAGTCGATCGCTTCTGGCCCACAGCCACGTAGATGCAGTAGAGCTTCTTGCCCTCATCATCGCCAGCGGCCTCGTTGTAAGTCTTCTGGTTCAGAATGGTGTCGAGCGCCACAGCGGTCTTACCTGTCTGACGGTCACCAATGATCAGTTCCCGCTGGCCACGGCCAATCGGGATCATGGCGTCAACGGATTTCAGACCGGTCGCCATCGGCTCGTGCACGGATTTACGCGGGATGATGCCGGGTGCTTTCACATCGGCCAGACCGCGCTTTTTGGATTTGATCGGGCCCTTGCCGTCCAGCGGGTTGCCCAGACCGTCCACAACGCGACCCAGAAGTTCATCCCCGATCGGCACGTCCACGATGGACTTGGTGCGCTTCACGGTGTCGCCTTCTTTAATGTCCCGGTCCGACCCGAAGATCACGACGCCGACATTGTCGGTTTCAAGGTTCAGGGCCATGCCCATGATATTTCCTGGAAACTCAACCAGCTCACCGGCCTGCACGTTGTCGAGGCCGTAAACACGCGCGATACCATCGCCCACCGACAGCACCCGGCCCACTTCGGCAACCTCGGCTTCTTCACCGAAATTTTTGATCTGGTCCTTCAGGATTGCAGAAATTTCTGCGGCTTGGATACCCATTATCCGACCTCTTTCATTGCATTCTGGAGAGAGTTCAGGCGCGATTTGAGCGACGTGTCGATCATCTTCGAACCCACTTTAACAACAAGACCGCCAATGAGGCTTTCATCGACGGTCGCTTTGATATTCACATCCTTGCCCACGCTGGCCTTCAGCGTCTTGGCAAGCTTGTCAGCCTGTGTCTTGGTCAGCGCCTTGGCACTGGTCACTTCGGCAGTCACTTCGCCTTTGTCATCAGCGATCATCGCGCGCAGTTGCGTGACAAGCTGAGGCAGCACGAAAAGGCGGCGCTTGTCGGCCATGACGCCCATCGCGTTCAGAAACGTCTTGTCCAGCTTCATCTTTTTGCCGATGGCGGCGATGGCGGCTTTTTGATCTGTGCGGGACAGGATCGGGCTGCTGATCAGGTCGCGCAGGTCTGCGCTGTCATCAATCGCGGTCCCAAGGTCAGAAATGTTCTTTTCGAGTTTTGCGACGGCCTTCGTCTCTTTGAAAAGCTCGAAAATGGCGGTGGCATAGCGTTCCGCAATGCCGGAGGAAATCGAAGCTGGTTCGGACACGTCCACCCTTCCGATGTCTAGGCCCGGTTCAGCTTGAAGGGCCGGTTAAACAACCAGCCTCCGGGCGCGTTCATTTGGTCTGTGCAGGCAGCACATCAAAATTCGTGAGCGGTCTAACAGAGCACGCGAGACCCCGCAAGACGCTTGCAAAAGGGTCGCAGGATAGATTTATGAGCATTTTCAATCGCTTAAATTGCGGTCGCATTAATGCTCAAAAATTAATCGCTCGATTTCGTGAGGTTTGCGTGAATTTTCGCGATTCCTTGGAGATGTGAGGGCCAAAGGGCTGCGAAAAGTCGTTACCGCTATCACGTTTTCTCGGATCAGCACGCCTTGTCCAGGCGCGGAATCAAGCGCGTAGCGCGCCGCGCCTTCGTCTGGCCCCACCCAGGGCCTGGCGAAATCTCAACGTCACGACGCCGCTCAAACGCAATGCGGTACGTCTCTATAAAGCGCCGTCGATTAAGACAGGGATCGCCAGACCGGGGCCAGTCGAAGGCACTCAGTCATGTGTAATCCGTAAAGTTCAAACCGGCTTGATCTCCGGCTTTGGCCTCAGCACTTCCAACGGCTTGCGCACCGTCTCTCGCAGCCCCGGACCCGACGGCGCATGCACCCGCTTGCTGGCCGCGACCAACAGCACCCCGCCTGCGGCCACCACGCTCAGCCGCCCGCCCAGCCGTTCCCACATCTTGGCGGTCTTGCGCCAGATGCGCCGCTCAGATGGCGGTTGAAACAACGTGGTCTTGTGATGCTCGGGCAAAAAGTTGTGCGCTTTCAGCTGATTTTCCAACTGCCCTTGGCTGTAGGGCCGCCCAAAGCCAAACGGCGTGCTATCGCTCCGAGACCAAAGCCCTGCGCGGTTTGGTACTATAAAGAGAGCAGACCCCCCCGGCCCCAAAACCCGCCAGCTTTCTTCCAATAGCGCGCTTGGCTGTTCACTGGCCTCAAGCCCGTGAACAACCAGCAGTTTGTCTACATGGCCCGTCTCCAACGGCCACCATGTTTCTTCGCACAGCACGGACGCGTTCGGCCCCGCCTGAGGCCATCCGATCACCCCCTGCGGCGCGGGCATCAGGGCGATCAGCCGGCGGGCATCTTTCAGATAAGGGCGCAGGAAGGGCGTGGCAAAGCCATAGCCCACCACCGTCTGACCTTTGGCCTCGGGCCAAAACTCCAGAATGTCTTGCTGAATGATACCTTTCGCCGCCCGGCCCAGAGGGCTGCGGTAGTAAAAATTCCTGAGGTCCTGCACATCAAGATGCATTGCGGCCCCCGCCTTAATCCGTCACTGTCCCGATCCGTCACTTTGAAGGTTAGCACCAAGCATCAAGCGGGGAAATACACCATGGCACTTGAGATCGTCACCGTCGCATGTCTGTCCGACAATTACGCCTTTCTGGCCCATGACGCGGACAGCGGGGAAACTGCGGTGGTCGATGTGCCGGAGGCCGGGCCGATCCTTGCTGAGTTGGCCGCGCGAGGCTGGACCGCCAGCCAGGTCTTGTTGACCCATCATCATCCCGACCATGTCCAGGGTTTGGCGGAATTGCTGGACACCCATAACGCCAAGGTCACGGGTGCAGCGGCCGATGCCCATCGCCTGCCGACTTTGGATGTAGCAGTGCGCGAAGGCGACAGGGTGCAGATCGGCGACCAAATGGGCGACGTGATCGATGTCTACGGCCACACGATCGGCCACATCGCCTTTCATTTCCCGCAAAGTGGCGTCGCCTTTACAGGCGACAGCCTGATGGCGATGGGCTGTGGTCGCGTCTTTGAAGGCACGAAACCTCAAATGTGGGGGTCCTTGGAAAAACTGCGCGCCCTGCCGCCCGAAACGGTGATTTGTTCCGGCCACGAATACACCGCCGCCAATGCGCGCTTTGCCGTAACGGTTGATCCAGATAACACCCGTCTTATATCGAGAATAGAAGAGATCGATGCCGCACGCGCCGCGGGGCGATACACTGTCCCCTCCACGCTGCGAGAAGAACTAGACACAAACCCGTTCCTAAGGCCCGATGATCCGGTGATTCAGGCGCATCTGGGCATGACGGGCGCATCTACGGCAGACGTCTTTACCGAGATACGAAATCGCAAGGATAGTTTCTGATTTACCCCGCTCACAGTTTTAAAAATGTGGCAAATGAAGGCCTCTGCCGCGAATTGTGAACCGACGAATGAAAAAAGAACTTGAAGGCCCCGGGATATCGACCAAACTTTAATTATCTAAAGTTAGGGTTTGCCCGGCGGCCTCACGCAAAGGCCAACGATAAAAGGAGCACAGCACCGTGCCATCTTTCTCGACCACACTAGAGCAGGCAATTCATGCGGCCTTGGCGCTCGCCAATGCGCGCAGACATGAATTTGCAACGCTGGAACATCTGCTTCTGGCGCTGATTGATGAACCCGATGCCTCCCGCGTGATGAAGGCCTGTTCGGTCGATACCGAAGACCTGCGCGCGACACTGGTCGAATTCGTCGACGAAGACCTGTCCAACCTGGTGACAGATATCGATGGGTCGGAGGCTGTTCCCACGGCCGCATTCCAGCGCGTGATCCAACGCGCCGCGATCCATGTGCAGTCATCGGGCCGCACCGAAGTAACGGGCGCCAACGTTCTGGTCGCCATCTTTGCTGAGCGCGAATCCAACGAGGCCTACTTCCTGCAGGAACAGGATATGACGCGCTACGATGCGGTGAACTTCATTGCTCATGGCGTGGCGAAAGACCCAGCCTACGGCGAAACACGGCCTGTGCAGGGCGTGTCTGACATGGAAAGCGAACAGTCCCAACCTGACGCCAACAATGCAGAGTCTGCCGATCAAAGCGAAAGCGCGCTGGCGAAATACTGCGTCGATCTGAATGAAAAATCACGCAAGGGCGATATCGACCCGCTGATCGGACGCAGTTCGGAAGTGGAACGCTGCATTCAGGTCCTCTGCCGCCGCCGCAAGAAC
>JBCCAJ010000425.1:0-2868 GCA_039814845.1 Pseudomonadota bacterium
GATTTGGGAGAACCAGGGCGGCGAAGTGCTTGAGGCCACAATTGACGGCCCGGGCACCGGCGGCGAACAGGATCTTCTGACCTCTCCGTTGATTGGCCCGGCACCAGGACCCGGATATGAAGCCACAAGTTCGTCGCCCGCAGCGGCCCCTGAGGGCGACGACACCATCGATGGTGGCGCAGGCGACGATACGATCTCCGGCGATGGCGGCGATGATGTGCTGGATGGCGGATCAGGCGATGACGTGATCGATGGCGGCACTGGGGCCGATACGATCGAAGGCGGCGCAGGCAGCGACACGATTGATGGCGGTGACGGTGCCGATGATATCTCCGGCGACAGCAACAGTGGTGCCGGCGGATCGGGCGGTCTGGATGCCGCGCGTGTGGGGCGTTGGGATTTTGACGATGCGGGTGACCCTCTCAATGACGAAGCGCCGCTCGACAATTCTGCGATCCTGCAAAACGGCGCAAGCCACGATCCCGCCACGGGTGCGATCAATCTGGATGGCAATAACGACTACATCGAAATTCCCCATGATCCGACCTATGATCTGACCTCTGCCACGGTCGTAATGGATTTCAACCTCGACACGTTGCCGCCCGCGGGCGAGCGTTACGCGCTCTTTTCGCGCGACAGCACAGGCAATGATGGCGGCGGTCACATCACGGCCTGGGTCTATGATGACGGCCGGATCGAGCTGCGCTGGCAAAGCGACGCAATCAGCTACGACCTTGTGACCTCGGCCGGGGTGATCACACCTGGGACCGACCAAACCTTTCAGGTCACATTCGACAACGATGCTGAAACCATTGAAATCTTTGTGGATGGCGCGTCCGAGGGCACTTTGTCCAACGTCCCGGTCACGCTGGATGGCAATGCAGAGCCTTGGGTTTTAGGTGGCAACCAATGGCAATCCGGTGATGGCGTTGCCAACAACATCCAGGACCACATGGATGGCTCAATCTCCCTGTTTGAAATCTATGATGAGCCACTGACCCCCACAGAGGTCGACGCAGCGCAGGGGGCTGATGATGTCATCGACGGCGGCGCAGGCGATGACACGATCCGCGGCGAGGCCGGGGATGACACGATTGACGGTGGTGCAGATGACGACCTGATCGACGGCGGCGCGGGCGATGACAGCCTGACCGGCGGGGATGGTGACGATGTGTTCACCTATGAGGTGGGCGACGGTGCGGACACGATCAGCGATTTCAACAATGGCAACACCGGCGCGCTGGGTGATGGCGACACGACGAACAACGATTTTATTGACCTGTCGCAGTTCTATGATGGTCTGAGGGAAGTCAAAGACGACTTTGATGATGACGGCATCCTGAACCAGTCCAACAGCATCGCCAATGGCGGCACGGTGGACTATTCAAACAATGACCAGATGCAGCCCGGCGACGGGATCACGTTCGAGAACGTCAACCGCGACGACTTCACCACCGACAACACGGGCGTCGTCTGCTTCACCCCGGGCATTCGCATTGTGACCAACAGAGGCTTGGTGCCCATTGAAGAAATTGTGCCGGGCGATCTGGTTCAAACGGCTGATAATGGGTTCCAGCCCATTGTCTGGGTTGGCAGGCGCGATCTTGGGTCCCGCGACCTTGACCAGTCACCAAACCTCAAACCAGTGCTCATTCAGCCCAACGCGTGGCTTGGAAATACCGCCCCGCTGCTGTTTTCCCCGCAACACCGCGTCCTTTTGCGGGACCAAGCGCTTGGCGATCTGCAAAACCTGCACGAAGCTTTTGTCCGCGCGACGCTGTTCAAAGATCTGGCAGGAAGCCGGGCGCGCACGGCCCACGGCATGCGTTCTGTGTCCTACATCCACATCATGACAGAGGATCACCAGGTTATCTTTGCCGAAGACATCAAGACAGAAACGTTTTGGCCAGGTCCCGAAGCCCTTCGCGCGCTCGATCCATCTGCGAAGCTCGAACTGATGACGCTTTTCCCGGAACTCCAAGATGTAACGAGCCCGCGTTTGACGCAGCTGAGTTACGGAGCAAAGGCAAGAAAAGATCTGCGCCGCCGCGATCTTGATCAGCTGGCAACAGCAATGTAGCCAAGCACAGCTCTATCCGATGCAAAGCCCGGGCAAGTCAGACAAGAACAGCCCAAAGCGGACTTTCGATACCAAGTCTCGACGCTGCAGTGCGATCCGTCAAACCTGCCATTCGATGCGAACGCTCGATACCTTGTGGCGCAGGTAAAGCGGGGGGCCGCCGGTCAGCTGCTGCAGCGCACTTCGACACGGCGGTTTAAGGAGCGCCCCGCCTCATCGTCGTTGCTGGCAATCGGTTCGTCTTCACCACGCCCGACCGCAGACATAACGGATCCGTCCATGCCAAGTGCGACCAAAGCTGCAACGACCGACACGGCGCGTCGCTCTGACAGGTCGCGATTGTAATCATCCGCACCCTCGCTAGAGGAATGACCCACGATCTGAACCGAAGCTGCACCCGCTTCCGAGAGCCCGTTGTAGAGATCGCCCAGAAGGACCTTCGATGACGGGCGGATGACGTCGCTGTCAAAATCGAACTGAATCCCGTGCAGGACTGACCCACACCCCAGTTTCGGCGGTTCGGGTTCTAGGCAGGCAGCCACCGCATCACTGGCGGCCCCATCGTAAGGCTTGAACGGCGCACCATTGGTAGACCGCAAACCGCGCAAGGAGCCGTCTGCATCGGCAACAAGAATAAACTGCGACGAGATGCCTGCATCATTTTGACCCAGAGCACGCAGAACATTTCCATGAACGGTTCCTGACAGCTTTGCGTTGCCATCATAACAACCGGTGACCGTGGCCCCTTCCTGTTCGAGTTCCAGCTTCACACCGCGTCCGCGCCATAC
>JBCCAJ010000524.1:0-1614 GCA_039814845.1 Pseudomonadota bacterium
ATGTGCCGGCAACCGCCTGCCAGATGGCTGAAATCCAAACCAATGCGGCCAGACAGCAGGCCAACAAAACCGCCAAAGATCCCATATCTTTGGCCTTTCGCGAATTCTCATGCCGCTCTGGCCCGATGCGATCCACCACGTTTTCAATCGCGGAATTGAGCACCTCGACGATCAGGATCAACAGCACAGATCCTACTAGCAGCGCCCACTGCGTCGCCGACCCGGCCAGAGCCCACGCCAAAGGTATAGACACGATGAAGGCAATCACCTCATGGCGAAACGCCTCTTCATCGCGCCACGCATCCACAAACCCTGCCTTGGAATTGCGATAGGCGACGACAAGCCGCGCCAAGCCTTTGAGAGGTTGATTGCCCATATCGTTCCGCCCGTTGTCTTTCCAAAACTGTACAGGAGTTTGCGCGCCAAAAGAATCCTGTAAATACCGCAACACTTTGCTAGATCGTGACCCATGCAAGAGACAGCGATTGATATCAAAGGGCTGACCAAGACCTATCAGGGCAAGGGCGGCGAAAAAGAGGCACTGAAGGGGATTGATCTGGAGATCCCGGCGGGCTGTGTCTTTGGTCTGTTAGGCCCGAACGGGGCCGGAAAATCGACCCTGATCAACATTCTGGCTGGACTTGTGCGCAAAACATCTGGTGCAGTGAAGATCTGGGGCTTTGACCAGGATGTGAATCCCCGTCAGGCCCGCGCGGCCATTGGGGTGATGCCGCAGGAACCCAACCTAGATCCGTTCTTTACGCCACGCGATACTCTGGAAATGCAGGCCGGGCTGTACGGTGTGCCGAAATCTCAGCGTCAAAGCGACGAAATCCTGGCCTTGGTCGGACTTTCCGACAAGGCCCACGCCTATTCCCGCACGCTGTCGGGCGGCATGAGGCGGCGGATGCTGCTGGCCAAAGCGCTGGTGCATCACCCTCATATTCTGGTGCTGGATGAACCGACTGCAGGCGTGGACATAGAACTGCGCCAGATGCTTTGGGAAAACGTCCGGGTGCTGAATGATCAGGGCGTGACCATCGTGCTCACGACCCACTACCTCGAAGAGGCCGAGGAAATGTGCGACGAAATCGCGATCATGAACCATGGCGAGCTGGTGGTGCGCGACAAGACATCCGCGCTATTGGGTCAACTGGACACGCGCCGCATTGTGATCACGCCGGAGGGCACGCCAAATGGTTTGCCAGAAGCCCCCGGCCTACTGGTCACCCAACGTGAGGACGGTACGGTTGAACTGTCCTATCACGCCCGTGAAATGACCGCCGAAGCCGTGTTGGATCACATCCGTGCCGCAGGGATCACCATCGCTGACATGCGCACCGAACAGGCCGATCTGGAAGATGTGTTTTTGAAACTAACGCGGTCGCGCTAAAGTATTGTGTCCTTTGAAATTACAGCTTTACCGCCGCAGACCGAAATGAAACTGTCTGCGGCGAAATCTGTTGGAGAAAGTAAATGAAATTCACGTCCTTGATCTGCGCTGCCGCGCTTGTCGCCTTCCCGCAGTTTGCAACCGCACAAGGGGGTCTAAGCTGCGCGGAACTCAATGAGGCGGAAAGGGAGCTTACAAATTTGCTGAACACGCTGGAAGCG
>JBCCAJ010000124.1:0-7255 GCA_039814845.1 Pseudomonadota bacterium
CCAACCCATCCACGAACAGCTACAAGCGTCTGATCCCGGGCTTTGAAGCGCCCGTGCTACGCGCCTACTCTGCCCGCAACCGCTCTGGCTGCGTGCGGATCCCGTGGACGGAAAGCCCCAAGGCAAAGCGTGTTGAAGCCCGCTTCCCCGATCCATCTGCCAACCCATACCTGTGCTTTGCAGCCCTGCTGATGGCCGGTCTGGACGGCATTCAAAACAAGATCGACCCCGGTGAGGCGATGGACAAGAACCTCTACGATCTGCCGGCGGAAGAGCTGGAAGGCATCCCGACGGTATGTGGTTCTCTTCGTGAAGCGATTGAAGAGCTGCAGGCCGATCATGAGTTTCTGCTGGCCGGTGACGTGTTCGATAAGGACCAGATCGACGGCTATATTGAGCTCAAGATGGAAGAAATCGAAGCCTACGAGCACACACCGCATCCGATGGAATTCCAGATGTATTACAGCTGCTGATTGTTTTTCAGTAAGGCAGCATTATGGAAAAGGGCGCTGTCGAGCGCCCTTTTTCTTTGCGCCCGGCAAAGCGGCGGCCGCCTTCAAAACCTGGGCACCCGCGCGCAGATTTTAGGATAACCAATTGTTAAAAAAACAAAAATTCTTCTCAATGTCAGCAAACGCCCAGAACCTAATTTGCGCCAGAGCCCGCCACGGTATCGTTTCCGATCCGTGCAATTTACCTTAAATTTGCCCCACTTTGTCCAAAGAACCTCCCGGTTTGCCCCGCATAAACGAGGCTGAGAGAAATCGAAAAGGCAGCTGAGAGATGAGCGCGCAAATCTATGGATCCGTTGTGGCAATGGAATTCAAGGCCCGCCCGAAAGTGTCCTTTGAGGAGTTTGTGGAAGACTTCGATCTGGCCTTCCAGATGGTCGATTCCACGACCCGTTCCCTCACGTGGGAAAGTGCCGATTTGGCGATCATTGATCGGGACTACGTTCGCGTGGCCATCGGGTGGCTGCCCTCAGCGGGCAAGCGTCAACCTTGGCATTTGATCATGGTTGTCGGCTCTTCCCCTGATGAAGATATGGCCAAGATCGAACCGGCATCCTATGACTTTCTGGCCGATCGCGTTCTTGAACGTACACAGGAATTTATGCCTGCCACCGCTGTTCTGCGCGGGGAAGCAAGCCAGCCCATCACTCCGGACTTGATTGACACGCTCTTTGACTTGCTGAGCGCCCCAACGGCGGAGCAAGCGCATGATGTGGCACAGCCGAACGACACGCATCAGGTGGCCCGCGACGAATATGAAGAGTTTTACGCGGATATGGTCGAAAGCATGCAGCCCCCTTGGGCGCAAAGCGCGGAAAAAGGCGCGGAAATGGTCCACAATGCCGCTGATCGCTATTCCAAGTTTGAATTCGACAAAGCCGAAGAACAGGTCATGGAACAGAATGTGGCGCATGCCGTCGCAGATGGGCAGTCTTCTGACCCGATGCGCCTGACGATCCACACGCTGGCATTGTCTATGGCGCTTTACGTGCCGCCGCTGGGTGCCGCGCTTTTTGCCTACACCATGTTGCGCGACATCTTCCCGATGGCGGCGCAGGCGATCTAACAGCGCAGCCCAAAACGTTCCTTTGATGCTTCCCTAGGCCTTTCCCCTGCCAAGTTCAGGGGTACGGTCGTATGGCCGACCGCGTCTTGTACCGGCGTGGGTTTGGCACAACCCAAAGCGCCTTAACGATACGCCTTGGCATGGGCCTCAAAAATCACACGCAAATCATCGCCGTCCTGCGGCCCGTTCAAGACCTGCACGGGATTGCCATCCGGATCCATCAGCATCAGCGTCACATGTGGCTGACGATGCAGGTTGGCAAAGGCGCGGCCCTCATCCGTTTTGATATTGGCGACCACGTAATCAAGCGAATCTGCGTCGATGCCCTCTAGCGCCTTGCGCGCCTCCTTTTGCAGCGCATTGCAGATCGAACAGCTGGGATCATGGATTTGCACCACGGTGGGCACGCCTTGCCCAACGCGGCTTACATCCTGTTCGCGGGCCGTGGCGCGAACCGCGCCAAAGGCCAACGCCCCGCCGCCGCCCAACATGGCAACGCCAATGATCGCTTTGCTTGTGCGCGACAGAAAGCTTCGGCGATCCGGGCTTTGCACCGTTGCCTTGCCGCTTGTTTTGGCTTTGCTGCGCTTTTTGGATTTCTGGGTGTTCTTTTTCATGTCGGCCCGCCTTCCCACAGGTACCCTTGTTTGCTAGCACGCGAACCGATCACACGGACCTCACTTGCGCGTGAACACCGGACATCACTCCGCCGCTTTGAGAGGCCCGCCCCCATCGCGTTTTTCCAGCACGCGTTTGAGGTCGTCCAGATCGGGTCCTTCATCGCCCGTCTCGCTGACGTAGCCACCGGGCGAAAGTGCCTCATCATCCCAAATAAGCTCCCGTTCACGAGACGCGCGCGCCTCGCGCGACAGTGCCCAATCCCGCGCGGCAGAGCTTGTGCGCCCCAGCGACAGCCGTTCCAACAGATTGGCCACCCAGTGGATATAGGTCGTGGCCCAAATCCGCATCGCCAGCATCGAGGGCGTAAAGACCAGCGTGAGCGCAGTGGCCACCCCAAGCCCGAAGACCACCGCAGTGGCCAGCTGTTTCCACCAAAGCGCAGTGGGGCTGTTCACGGTGTAGCCGCCATCGGCGAAGTTGAGGCTGAGGCCGAACATCATGGGCGCAAGGCCTGCCATGGTCGTGATCGTGGTCAGAAGGACGGGACGGATGCGCGCCTCGGCGGTGCGGGTGATCGCCTCGATCCGCGGCATGTAGCGGCTGTACTCTTGGTAGGTGTCGATAAGAACAATGTTGTTGTTCACCACAATCCCGGCCAAAGCCACGATCCCCGTCCCTGTCATGATGATCGAAAACGGCTGCTGCATGACCAGCATGCCCACCAACACACCTGTCGTAGACAGGATCACAGCCAAGAGCACCAGAATGGCATTATAAACCGAGTTGAACTGCGCCAGCAAAATGATGAACATCAGCCCCAGCGCGCCCGCAAAAGCCTTTGACAAGAAGGCACCGGATTCCTCCTGATCCTCGGCGTCGCCTGTCCATTCCCAGTTGATGCCATCTGGCACCGCGCCGCTTTCCAGCCACTCGGTCAGATAGGCGATCCGTTCATTGGGGTTGATGGTGACCTGTGTCTCACTGCCATCTTCGGCCACCACGGTTCGGGTGAGGCCCGGGGTCACATCGGCTTTGACGTCAAAGTAACGGGTCTGGTTCACGCGGTCGATCTGATCACGCCCCTGCACGGCGTCCCAGCTGATGAAATTGGACATCGGCACAAGGCCCATGTCCGTGCCAACCTTAAGCGTGTTCAGCGTGGATAACAGCCGGTCTTCTTCCGGCAGACGGACGCGGATTTCAATTTCTTCTTCCGAGGACGGCACTCGCATATTGCCCAGCCACAGACCGCGCGTCACCAGTTGGACCATGCCGCCGACAAGGCTGACATCCGCGCCAAACCGGCCTGCTGCGGCCACATCCACATCGACCTGCCAATCGATCACCGGCAAGGGCAGCGTGTCTTCGATCTGGGTCATACCCGGGGTGGCATCAAACTGCGCCCGCGCGTCTTGCGTGAACGCACGGAGCGTGTCGGGGTCAGAGCCCGACAGCCGCAGATGCACGGGCTTGGCAGAGGCCGGGCCGTTGTCGACCGACACAATCTCTACCCGCAGGCCGGGGATCTGTTCAGCGACGGCTTGAATTTCCTGCAAGGTGCGTTTGCCATCCGCCTCAGACGCGGTCACGCTGCGCTGCACCTCATAGCCTAGCAGCGGAAGAGTGAACCATGTCTCAAGCTGCTGCGGGCGGTCTTCCCAGCGGACCAGCTCAAACTGCACTTGCCCGATCGTGTCGATGGGCGGCTCCATCCCGCCGGTGTTGTTGTTGAGCCCGCCATCACCTGCAAAGGCAAAGACCCCATCCACGTTGGGATGGGCCAGCACCACGTTTTCCACCTGACTGACCAGATCATCCTGTTGTTCAATCGACAGGTTGCCGCGCGCCAAGACGTAGGCCAGCGCGTTCTCCGGTTCCGAGTCCACAAAGAATTCCACGCCCCGGTTGTTATTGGCGAAATACATCATCACCGTGCCGACGAAGACAAAGACGGCGCAGATTGCCAGAACGGGCGCGATCGGGTTCGCGGCAATCAGATGGATGAAGCGACCAAAGGGCGTGCGTTGGTGGCCGGTCTGGACCGTCTTGGCCCGCTCCGGCAGAACCCGGGCCTTGAGGCCACCGGCAAAAAGCCCCACCCGCTTGAACACAGCCATCAGCGCCACAAGCGCTGTGACCGCCCCAGCAATGGCGAGGCCCGCGAAAGTCACAGCGCCCAGGATCATGCCAAACACCATGATCAGCGTCGGGATCACAGAGCCCAGAATGTTGACACTGTCCATCGCAGCAAACCGCCCGCTCACCGCGCCCAGAAGAGCCGGGACCAGCGCCCCACCGAGGCCCAGCGCCACAACGGCCAGCCCAAAGGCCGCCAGATGCCAAAGCCAATACCCTTCCGCCAGCGCCGTAATCCGTTGCCCCAGCCAGCGCTCCAACCGGCCCGTGACGCCGCCCATCACGGGCAGATACACCAGCGCCACCAGAAGCGAGGCGGACAGAACAAAAATTAGCGTGAAGGGCAGCATTTTCATGAACTGCCCCGGAACCCCCGGCCAAAACAGCATGGGCAGGAAGGCACACAGCGTCGTCGCGGTGGAACTGACCACCGGCCAGAACATGCGCTTGGCGGCACTCACATAGGCCTTCATCGCGCCTTCGCCCTCGGCGATTTTCTTATCGGCGTATTCGACCACCACGATGGCCCCGTCGACCAACATGCCCACGGCAAGGATGAGGCCGAACATCACGATATTGGACACCGCGACCCCCATGATCGCAAGCAGTGCAAAACACAAAAGGAACGATGTCGGGATCGCAAAACCGACCAGCAACGCAGGCCGGATGCCCAACGCGGCCAGCGTCACGATCATCACCAGCGCGATGGCGGTCAGTACGGAGCCTTCCAACTGCCGTACCATACTGTCGATCACGCGGGATTGGTCGATAGAGGTTTCCAGCTTCACTGCGGTTTTCAGTTGCTCCGGCCACTCGGCCTCAGCTTCCGCGATCGTTTCTTTGATCAGCGCGGCGGTGTCGATAATGTTGTAGCCTTTGCGCTTGACCACTTGCAGGGCGATGGTGGGGTCGCCGTTAAAGCGCGCGGTGCCGGCGATATCTTCAAAGGTCAGATTGATCTGGGCCAGATCGCCCAACGTCACGGCCCGGTCGCCATTGGTTTTGATCGGCAAAGCATAGATATCGGATGCGGATTCAAAGGAGGATTGGAACTTCACCGCGAAGGTGCCGCTGGGGCCGTCTACGTCTCCGGCGGGCACCAGGACGTTGTTATTGCTCACCGCGCTGAACAGATCACCGGCGGTCACGTTGTAAGCCTCAAGCCGTAGCGGATCGAGAAGGATCTCCATCATCTCTTCGCGGTCACCCGCAATCCCGGCCTCCAGCACGGCGTCCAAGCTTTCCAGATCATCCTGCAATTCGCGCGCCAGGCGCGCCATCGTGCGTTCGGGCACATCGCCCGACAGGCTGACGATGATCATCGGGAATGTGCTGAAATTCAGCTCTTCCAGCGAGTAGGTCTCCGCCCCGTCGGGAAATTCGGCCTCTGCCTTGATCATCGCGTCGCGCACATCGGCCATGATCGCCTGCTTGTCCCAGCCGAATTCGAACTCCAGAGCGACCCCGGCATAGTTCGCGGCCGCCGTGCCCCACATGGTTTTGAGCCCGTCCAGATCCGCCAGCTCGGTCTCCATGACCTTGACCAGCTGATCTTCACTGTCCTCAGCCGAAATGCCCGGATAGACCACCGAAACAAAAAGCGCGGGGATCTCAATATCCGGCTCACCCTCTTTGGGCAGGTTCACATAGGCCAAGGACCCTGCAAGGATCGACAGGGCAATAAAGGCCAGAACCATCCGCGCCCGGGACGCGGCCCAGTCGACGATACCAGTCACTGACTGACCTCCTGCAGAACAGGATCAACTTGCGCGCCCGCCTTGACGAATTCTTGTCCAATCACAATGACTTGCGCCGTCTCCGGCAAACCGGACAACCAAATGCCAGTGGGCGTGTCGCGGATCAGTTCAATTGCGGCGAAGTCCACGATGTTGCCCTCACCTACAAAGCGCACACCCAGCTCTCCGGCTTCACTGAGCGTGAGCGCGGAGGCCGGTAAAAGATGTGCTTTCGTGCCTTCGGCCAGAACAGAAATTTCGGCGGTTTGGCCGTCACGGATCGTCAGGTCTTCGTTGGCGACTTCCACTTCCACCCGAAAAGTGCGGGTCATTTCATCCGCCGCGCGGGAAATGAACACAACTTCGCCCTCAACCATCTCACCCGACGCCAGCCGCCCCTTGGCTTTTGCCCCCATCTCAACCAGCGAGACCTGCGTTTCAGGCACAAACCCCACCAGCATCATTGGGTTGAGTTGAATGACCGTGGCGCACAGATTGCCATCCTGCAGCAAGCTGCCCAGTTCCGCGCTGTCACTTTCCAAAAGCCCTGAGAAGGGCGCGGTGATGCGCAGCCGGTCAATGTCCTTTTGCGCGCTGTCCACCTGCGCCTGCGCGCTTTGCCGTCCGGCGCGTGCGGCTTCAATCCCGGCGGCCACGCTTTCAAGGCCGGATTGCGCGGCCTTGAGCCCGGCCTCGGCACTCACCACAGCGGCCTCGGCCCCGCGCACCGCAGCTTCCGTGGCGGCCACCCGGGTGGTAGAGGCAAATCCATTGTTGCTCAGCTGCGCGGCCGCGTTGGCGTTGATCTCAGCCTCGGCCAGCCGCGATTGCGCCTCGGTCACGCGGGCCTCGGCTTCTGTCACGCGGGCTTCGGCCTCAGGCACGCGGGCCTCTGCCTCTGGCAAACGGGCCACGGCTTCTGCCAGCCCGGCTTTGGCTTCGGCCAGTAAGGAATTGCGCACGCCGGGGTCCAGCTCGCAAATCAGCTGACCCTGTTTTACGAAAGACCCTTTGCGCAGCGGGTCAGAAACAACCTGGCCAGTGGTTTCGGCCTTTAATTCAACCTCGCGGTGGGCTTCTGTCTGACCGCGCACCTGCACCGCCTGATCCAGCACACGCGCCACGGAATTCACGGTCACAACACGGACCAGACCGGGGGTGGTATCTGCCGCCACTGCCGCGGC
>JBCCAJ010000068.1:0-9587 GCA_039814845.1 Pseudomonadota bacterium
CGTGATCCCCCGGGCTTTCTCTTCCGGCGCGCCGTCAATCTCGTCATACGCTTTGAAGTCACCAAACTGCTTCGTGATCGCAGCCGTCAACGTCGTCTTGCCGTGATCCACGTGACCAATGGTCCCGATGTTCACATGCGGGTTAGAACGGTCAAACTTTTCCTTCGCCATATCTCAGAGCGCCCTTTGTTTTGCGGGCCATTTGGCCCTGTCATCTACACTGCGCGGGCATGTATTGGACTTGTCGCGGGAAATCAAGCGTTGTTGTTTGAAAGGGCCTTTTCCGGCGTATGTTTTACGTCGGTATTGCGTCGGTATGACGTCGGTGCGGTCTGTATGCCCGTCAGATTGACGGCGCCGGCTCTTCCGCGACCTTTGGCCCGGGTGTTGGGGCCGGCGCGGCGAGGCCGGGTTGGAACCGTGGGGTGGATTTGTCCTTGGCAGGGCGGCCATCGGGTTCGAACCAGCCCTGTTCATTGTTCTGCTCGACCAGCCATTTCTCAATCAGCTTGGCGGCATTCCGAGAGAGCGCCGCGATCTGTTCTTCTTTGGTCTGCGTCAGCCCCGATCCCACCGCCGTCGCGCCAGAGATATCTTCGACCACCGTGATGGATTTGGGTTCTTCATTGAACTTGCGCGCCTCTGCGTCGTTCCAAGCGGTCACGCGTATGATGAGGGCGGAGCGTGGGGCGGCCACAAGGGGGATGCCGGTTTTAGCTAAAACATAGCCATCCACACTGACGCCAAGATTGACGAACTTCGCGCCCTCATAGCGACCGAAACGGGCGTCCACGGCCTTTTCGACCGCCGCGATCAATTCTTCCTCGGACGCGTCACGGGAACCGGGGCCTTTCACAGTGCCGTTTGCCGGGGCCACCACGATGTTATGGCCCAGTTTGAAATCACCCAGATAGACGGCCCGCCCGTCCAGATCACCCGCCCCCGCGCAGGCGGACACGCCCAGAAGCGAAAGACATATCAGGGGCACCCTGCCCCGCATCATGTGAACGTGTTGTCCCGTGGAAAGCCGCGCGGGGCCATGCGGCCCGCGCTGGCGCGTTTGGCCACCCATTCGGCCAGTGCGTGTTCCGTGCGCGTGCGCCCGGCCGGATCAAGCCAACTGAGCCCGTCGGCCAGGGTGAAGGTCGTGGCGTCTGACAGCCCGCCATCTTTGTACTTTTGCAACCGCACGCCTTTGCCCCGCCCCATTTCGGGCAGGTCTTCGAGCGGAAAAATCAGCACTTTGCGATTTTCACCCACACAGGCCACATGATCCCCGGTGACCGGCGTGCAGACCATCGCGCGCACGCCGTCGCGGACGTTAAGCACTTGGCGCCCGGTGCGGGTTTGGGCGACGGCGTCATCCTCGGACACGACAAATCCGTCACCTGCAGAGGACGCCACCAACAGTTTGTTGCCCGGTCGATGGATCATCAACGCGATGATCTCTGCCTCATTGGGCAGATCGACCATCAGGCGCACAGGCTCCCCCATGCCGCGCCCGCCGGGCAGGTTGGACGCGGCCAGCGTGTAAAACCGCCCGTTGGACCCGAAGAGCAGGATTTTATCGGTCGTCTCGGCGTGGAAGGTGAAGCGGCCTTCGTCGCCGTCTTTGAATTTCAATTCACGGTCGAGATCGATATGGCCCGACATGGCACGGATCCAGCCCATTTTGGAGCAGACCACCGTGATCGGTTCTTTGTCGATCATCGCTTCAAGGGGGACCTCTTCGACCTCACCGGCCTCTTCAATCCGGGTGCGGCGGGCGCCTGCGTCGTAATCCTTGCCGAAGGTCTTTTTGACGTCTTTTAGCTGATCGGCAATGGCGGCCCATTGGAGGGTTTCATCTTCCAGCAAATCCTCAAGGCCCGCGCGCTCTTCCATCAGCTTGTCGCGTTCGTTGAGCAATTCCATCTCTTCCAGACGCCGCAAGCTGCGCAGACGCATGTTGAGGATGGCCTCAGTTTGGACTTCGGTCAGGCCGTCGGCCTCCCCGCCCGGCGCGGGCGTCATGTAGTCGCTCTCATCCGTCGCACGGGTGAATTGCTGCCCCCAGTTTTCACGCATCAAGGCGGCTTTGGGATCCTCATCGTAGCGGATGATGTCGATCACGCGGTCGAGGTTGAGGAAGGCGACAATCAGGCCTTCCAGCACCTCCAGCCGGTGGTCGATCTTTTCCATCCGGTGCTTGGATCGGCGGATCAGCACCTCACGCCGGAAATCAAGGAAGGCGCGCAGGACGTCCTTCATTGAGCAGACGCGTGGCGTCACACCGTCGATCAGCACGTTCATGTTGAGCGAGAACCGCACCTCAAGATCGGAATTGCGGAACATCATGCCCATCAGCACATCCGGGTCGACGTTTTTGGAGCGCGGTTCCAGAATCATGCGCACGTCATCGGCGCTTTCATCGCGGACGTCCGCCAGGATCGGGATTTTCTTGGTCTGGATCAGTTCCGCGATCTTCTCGATCAGTTTGGATTTCTGCACCTGATAGGGGATTTCCGTGACGACGATCTGCCATTGGCCACGGGTGGTTTCTTCGATCTCCCACTTACAGCGCAGGCGCAGCGATCCGCGCCCTGTGCGGTAGGCCTGCGCGATGGTGGCCTGGCTTTCGACCAGCACACCGCCGGTTGGGAAATCCGGGCCGGGGATGTAGTTCAGAAGTGTGTCGTCGCGGGCGTCGGGCGTTTTGATCAGATGCAGGCAGGCATCGACCAATTCGACAATATTGTGCGGCGGGATATTGGTGGCCATGCCCACAGCGATCCCGCTTGACCCGTTTGCCAGAAGGTTGGGGAAGGCGGCAGGCAGGACGACAGGTTCAGTTAATGTGCCGTCATAGTTATCGCGGAAATCCACGGCGTTTTCGTTGAGACCTTCGAGCAATGCCTCGGCCACAGCCGTCATCCGCGCCTCAGTATACCGAGAGGCCGCCGGGTTATCACCGTCGATATTGCCGAAATTCCCCTGCCCGTCCACTAGCGGGTAGCGCACGGCGAAATCCTGCGCCAGGCGGGCCATGGCATCATAGATCGCGGCGTCACCATGGGGGTGATAGTTGCCCATCACATCGCCGCTGATCTTGGCGGATTTGCGGAAGCCCCCGGTGGAGCTGAGCCGCAGTTCGCGCATGGCATAAAGGATGCGGCGGTGGACCGGTTTCAGCCCGTCGCGCGCATCGGGCAGCGCGCGGTGCATAATGGTCGACAGTGCATAGGTCAGGTACCGTTCACCGATGGCACGGCGCAGCGGTTCTGATACCTCTTCAGGCACCTCTCCGGGGACTATATTGGGGTTGTCGACCTGATCGCTCATAGATGATGTGATAGCCCCTTTGAAAATAGGGGTAAAGCGGGAACGCGAACCGTGCGCGGGGTTTCCCGCCGATTTCTAAATGAAGCCCAATGGCGAATCGTGTAAAAGGGTTTCGTGGGTTGAATTTAGGCTGTCGCATGTGGCGTTTTGTGGTCATCAGTTTCGCGTTTCTAGGCATGGCGTTTTACGTCATGAGCGGGGGTGCGTCCTATGAGCCGGCCCCGAATTCCGTTCAGGCACAGGCGAAACTGCCCCCCGAAGAGCGGATCAATTACCGTGCCCCCGCCTCTGAGCCTGAGCCTGGGTCTGGGCCTGAAGTAACCCGGACGGTCGCGCAGGTGGAGGCCACGTTTGAAGGGCTCAGCGTGGCGGAGGAAGAGGCCGATGAGCTTTCGGTGACACTCACGACGATCCGCACCGATGCTGCCGGGCTTTTCGAGGCTGAGGCGAACCGCCCCAAAGCGGAGCTTTTGAACATGGCGCTGCCGGAGGAGACTTTTGAAATCGCCAGCGCGCCCGACCGGGAGGATGGTGCCATTAATGCTGCCGTGGCGGCCGCCCTGGGTGAGATATCGTTTGACCAAAGCCAGATCCGCTGGGTGAAAGAAAACATCATTGATTTGCGCGCGGGCCCGGGGTTGAGTTTCGATCGGGTGCGGCAGGTGTCCAAGGGGGCGGAGGTCGCCGTGCTGGAGGATCCGGGCCATGGCTGGCTCAACGTTCAGGTGGTTGATGGGTATGAGACCGGATGGGTGCCGGAATGGCTGCTGACAGACCCGGAATGACGTCAACGTGACAAGCAAGACCCTTCTGATCACAGGATGTTCGTCCGGCATCGGGCTGGATGCCGCACGGGGGATGCGGGATCGCGGATGGCGGGTCTTTGCGTCTTGCCGCAAGGAAGAAGACTGCCAGCGCATGCGCGACGAAGGGTTTGAAAGCCCGCGCATCGATTATCAGGATGAGGCAACGATCCATGCCGGGCTGACCGAGGTGCTGGAGGCCACGGGTGGGACGTTGGACGCGCTGTTTAACAATGGTGCCTTTGCGAGCCCGGGGCTCTTGGAAGATGTCCCCACTGACGCGTTGCGCGCGATATTCGAGGCCAATGTGTTTGGTTGGCATACGCTAACGCGGGCTGTGATCCCGGTGATGCGGGCGCAAGGTCATGGCCGGGTCGTGCAGAACTCGTCGATCCTTGGGTTCGTATCACAGCCCTGGCGCGGGGCTTATGTGGCGACGAAATTTGCAGTGGAAGGCCTAACCGATACGCTGCGAATAGAGATGAAGGGCACGGGGATTGAGTTCATTTTGATTGAGCCCGGCCCCGTGACATCGAAGATCCGCGAAAACGCCATGGCACATTTTGAGCGTTGGATTGATTGGGAAAATGCGGCCCGCGCCAAGGATTACGAAGTCCTGATGACTCGGCTTTATGGGCTTGGAGTGGCGGATAAGTTTGAATTGCCTGCCTCTGCGGTCACGAAGAAGTTGATCCATGCGATGGAATCCCCCCGCCCCCGTGCGCGTTATTACGTGACCACGCCGACCTATCTGGCCGGATATATGAAGCGGGTGTTGCCGACGCGGGCGCTGGATTGGCTGCTGATGCGGGGGAAGTGAGGCCGCGAAGTCTTTCAAAGACTTCGGTCGCATTCTTTTAAAGAATGCGTTTTGGTCGCATTTTCTTCGCCTTGCCCCGCTTCCAACCTACCTCTCGCAGTAAGGCACTGCAAAGGACCCAAACACATGCTTTCTGACCCTCTTTTCCTCGTCGCCGCCCTCGCTTGCGGGGTTGTGGCTGTTATTCTCTTGATGGGGATTTCGCAATTTGGCAAAGGCGATGTGGAGAGCTCAAAGCGCTCTAACAAGTTTATGCAATGGCGGATCATTGCGCAGTTCGTGGCCGTGGCCCTTATCCTGCTCTTTGTCATAGTCCGCGGCGACAAAGGTTAGCACGGAGGTTAAGAATGGTCGTTCTCAGCAAAATCTACACCAAAACCGGGGACGCGGGCGAAACTGCGCTTGGAAATGGCGCGCGGGTCGCCAAGCATTCGATGCGCGTCACGGCCTATGGCACATCGGATGAGTTGAACTCCACCGTGGGACTGGCGCGGCTGAAAGCCAAAGGAGACATGGATGAGGCCCTGTCGCGCATTCAGAACGATCTGTTTGATCTGGGCGCGGATATGTGCCGGCCTGACATGGAAAAAGACGCGGAAGCCGAATATCCCCCCCTGCGCATGGCCGCCAGCCAAGTGGACCGGCTGGAGGCCGAAATTGACGCGATGAACGGGCGGCTGGAGCCGCTGCGCAGTTTCGTTCTGCCGGGTGGCTCAGAGCTGGCCGCGGCGCTGCATCTGTGCCGGACTGTCGCCCGGCGGGCAGAGCGTCTGGCCGTGGAACTGGCGACCATGGAGGCGGTGAACCCGGACGCAGTCAAGTACCTCAACAGGCTCAGCGATTGGTTCTTCGTGGCCTCCCGCATTGCCAATAATGACGGCAAGGATGACGTGCTGTGGGTGCCGGGTGCGAACCGCTGAATCGGGCCGTTAGCGCAAAACCATCAGTCGCAGGTACAAAACGCGACGTCGGATAGGCAAAACGTGACGATTTTGCGCTGTCCTCAGGTCCCGCGGTTCGGTAATTACGGATCAGCCAAACGCTAGGGAGTCGCTTGAAGGATGGCGGCTTTCATCTATTCCAATACGGAGATTATGCCATGAAGGTCTTGGTACCTGTGAAACGCGTGATCGACTACAACGTGAAGGTTCGCGTCAAGGCGGACGGGTCCGGTGTCGATCTTGCCAATGTGAAAATGTCGATGAACCCCTTTGACGAGATTGCCGTCGAAGAGGCCATCCGCCTGAAAGAAGCGGGCAAGGCAGACGAAGTGGTCGCCGTGTCTATCGGTGTGAAACAATCCCAGGAAACGCTGCGCACCGCGCTGGCGATGGGCGCGGATCGCGCCATTCTGGTTGTGGCCGCTGATGACGTGCACACCGATATTGAGCCGCTGTCAGTTGCCAAAATCCTCAAGGCGATTGTGGATGAAGAGCAGCCCGGCATCGTTCTGGCCGGTAAGCAGGCCATCGACAACGACATGAACGCCACCGGGCAGATGCTGTCGGCGTTGCTGGGTTGGTCCCAGGGCACGTTTGCGTCGGGCCTTGACGTGGAAGGCGACCATGCGGTTGTCACGCGCGAAGTGGATGGGGGCCTTCAGACGATCAAGGTGCAGATGCCCACGATCGTCACCGTTGACCTGCGTCTCAATGAGCCGCGCTATGCGTCGCTGCCCAACATCATGAAGGCCAAGAAAAAGCCTTTGGACGAAAAGACGGCGGCCGATTACGGCGTTGACGTGTCGCCGCGTCTGGAGATCGTGAAGACCGAAGAACCTGAGGCCCGTAAGGCCGGTGAAATGGTTGGCTCTGTGGATGAGCTGGTATCGAAACTCAAAGAAGTGGGAGCTGTGTAATGTCTGTACTTCTTCTTGCTGAAGTAAACGATGGCGAACTGGCCATGGACGCAACCGCCAAGGCGGTGACGGCGGCCACGCAAATGGGCGATGTGACTGTGCTGTGCGCGGGCGGCTCTGCTGCTGCGGCGGGTGACGCGGCGGCCAAGATTGATGGCGTGTCCAAAGTGCTGGTCGCGGAAGATGCCTCCCTTGGGCACCGCATGGCCGAAAGCACGGCGGCGCTGATCGTGTCGCTGGCCGATGGGTATGAGCACATCGTGGCGCCCGCAACGACCGACGCCAAGAACGTGCTGCCCCGCGTGGCGGCGCTTCTGGATGCGATGGTGATCTCGGATATCTCCGGCGTGGTTGACGGGTCGACCTTTGAGCGTCCGATCTATGCGGGTAACGCGATCCAGACGGTGAAATCGGCGGATGCCAAGAAAGTCGTTTCCATCCGCACGGCGGCCTTTGATGCGGCAGGCGAAGGTGGCTCGGCTTCGGTCGAAACCGTGTCTGCGGCGGACAATCCCGGACTGTCGGAATGGGTTGAGGACAAGGTGGCAGCAAGCGACCGTCCTGAACTGACCTCTGCCGGTGTTGTTGTGTCCGGCGGTCGCGGTGTCGGCTCGGAAGATGACTTCAAACTGATCGAAGGTCTGGCAGACAAGCTGGGCGCGGCCGTGGGTGCCTCGCGCGCTGCGGTCGACAGTGGCTACGCGCCGAACGACTGGCAGGTGGGTCAAACCGGTAAGGTGGTCGCGCCCGATCTTTACGTGGCCGTCGGCATTTCCGGCGCCATTCAGCACCTCGCCGGCATGAAGGACAGCAAGATCATCGTTGCGATCAACAAGGATGAAGAAGCGCCGATCTTCCAGGTGGCGGATTATGGCCTCGTGGCGGACCTGTTCGCGGCTGTGCCAGAGCTGACCGACAAGCTGAGCTAAGTCTAAGGCTCACGATGACTGCAAAGGCCCGTCACTCATGGCGGGCCTTTTTACATGTCCAGGATGCGCGTGACCTCGGGCCCCAATCGGCGCGCGGTATCTATGTGGATCTCGGACGTAAGCGTGGTGAGTTTGGCTGTTTGAGCCGCGTCATCGAGGGGCACCCACAGCTCAACAAGGCCGTTTGCATGCGCGGTCACCGCCTCCAGCATGTCGCGGTTGACGAGGGCGGGATCGGCATCAAGACCCGGCTGATCGTCACGTTCATCCGGGCTGCGCGCCGACAGCCAGAGCAGGATCACAGGCGCATCAATCTGTTCCAGGAAATCCATCATGCCTGACATCCAAACAGTCGCCAATTCCCGTTGAAGATAGGCGAAGGGTTCAGGGTGTTTGTTGCGCAGCATGGTCAACATGTGGCGCGTGAAACTGAAGCGCGCGAAATCGACCCCGGGGAAGAGTGCGCGCATGGCATCCGACACCTCCAACACGCGGTCATTGCGGCGCGTATGGACCCGGTAATAGAGGTTGGACATGTTGATCGCGTTTGGCACTTGCAGCACGCAGGCCACCGCCCGACTCGCGCAATCAATCAGGGCCGCATCCCCGGCGAACACATCAATGCCCGCATTGGGCAGGCCAAAATTGACGCAGGTTACGCCAAGTGTGGTTTCCAGCAGGTCGGGATAAGGGGTTTCAATCTGCGGCGCAAAGGTGTCTGTGCCGCCAATGCAGGCGATGAACGCCCCATCCAGATCGCGCCGGGGGCCGCGCCATTGCAGTCTGGAGCCGTCATATTGGACGCGGTCAATCTCGGGTGCGCTCATGGGGGCTTGCCTTGGGTGTTGCATATGGTCTGTGACGAAGAGGTCATCTCTTCATCGGTCTGGCCAGAAAATGCCCGCTCAAATTTACCAAATGTCTAAAGCGAGAATTTGAGACAATTCGGAGCCTGCTTGCAGTTCGCGCACGGGCGGGACTATGGTGAGGTATCCGCAAAAATGAGGCGTGTGAGCGATGAAAATCTCCACAATCGGCGTGGTCGGTGCAGGGCAGATGGGCAATGGCATTGCCCATGTGATGGCGGGGGCGGGCTATGGCGTCTTGCTGAATGACATCAACCAGGATGCGCTGGATAAGGGCATGGCGGCGATCCGGGCGAACATGGAACGGATGGTGGTGAAAGGTAAGATGGCGGAGGCGGATATGAATGCCGCCATTGGCCAAATCACGCCAACGCTGACACTGTCGGATGTGGGCGCGACCGATCTGGTGGTAGAGGCTGCAACAGAGCGGGAGACAGTGAAGCAGGCGATTTTCGAGGACCTGTTGCCGCACCTGAAGCCCAACACGATCCTGACGTCCAACACGTCTTCCATCTCTATCACACGATTGGCCAGCGGCACGGACCGGCCAGAGAAATTCATGGGGTTTCACTTCATGAACCCCGTGCCTGTGATGCAGCTGGTGGAGCTGATCCGCGGGATTGCCACGGATCAGGAGACCTATGACGCCTGTCACGACGTGGTGGCCAAGCTGGGCAAAACAGCGGCCAGCGCAGAGGATTTCCCGGCCTTTATCGTCAACCGCATCCTGATGCCGATGATCAATGAGGCGGTCTACACGCTGTATGAAGGCGTCGGCAACGTGACCTCCATCGACACGTCGATGAAGCTTGGCACAAACCATCCGATGGGGCCGCTGGAATTGGCGGATTTCATCGGGCTGGATACCTGCCTGGCGATCATGAACGTGCTGCATGACGGGCTGGCGGATACGAAGTACCGGCCTTGTCCGCTCTTGACGAAATACGTGGAAGCCGGATGGCTGGGGCGCAAGACGGGGCGCGGGTTCTA
>JBCCAJ010000281.1:0-4383 GCA_039814845.1 Pseudomonadota bacterium
CGCGCCGAAGCTGTTTGCGGCTTGGGTGCCAAAGCTGACAGCACGGATTTATGACGGTCGGGTGCGGCCTTTGGCGCAGAAAACCGGCGCGATGCTTGGCATGGCGATGACCGAAAAACAGGGCGGGTCGGATGTCCGGGCAAATGCCACGCGGGCGGAGAAGACGGAAGATGGCTATCGGCTTTCTGGTCACAAGTGGTTTTGTTCCGCGCCCATGTCGGACGGGTTTTTGACCTTGGCGCAGGCAAAAGGCGGGCTGACCTGCTTTCTGGTGCCGCGCTGGTTGGAGGAGGGGCGCAATGGGATCCGGATTGAGCGATTGAAAGACAAGCTGGGCAACCGGTCCAACGCCTCCGCCGAAATTGAGTATCACGGGGCCTTCGCATGGCCCGTGGGTGAGGAAGGCGATGGCGTTCGGACCATCATCGAAATGGTGCATCACACACGGCTGGACACGGCTATGGCGCCTGCGGGGCTGATGCGGGCCGCGCTGCGGGAGGCGTGGTATTGGGCGCAGAACCGTGCGGTGTTTGGCAAACAACTCTCTGATCAGCCGCTGATGCAATCCGTGCTGGCTGACCTGACGTTGGATTGGGAGGGGGCGCTGGCGCTTGTGCTGCGCGTGGCGCGGAGCTTTGACAGCCGGGGTGCGGATGAAAAGGCATTCGCCCGGATTTCGGTCGCGCTCGCCAAGTACCTCAACAACAAGCTTTGCCCCGGGCTGGTCGTGGAGGCGATGGAGTGTTTGGGCGGCATGGGCTACGTCGAAGACACGGGGCTGCCGCTCTTGTATCGGGAGGCACCTCTCAACGGCATCTGGGAAGGGTCAGGCAATGTGATCTGCCTTGATATCCTGCGCACATTGCGCGCGGCACCCGAGGCGGGCGAGGTGTTGGCGGCGGAATTTGCAAAGGTGGCAGGGCAGGATCGCGGGTTCGATGCCGCCTTGGCCGCACATATGACGCGCTTCCCGAAACTGCCCGAAGAGCAGGCGGCGCGCTGGTTCGTGGAAAGCCTCGCGATGCTTCTGACGGGTGCGGTGCTGCTGCAGCAGGCCCCTGCGTCCATATCGGAGGCCTATGTCGCCACCCGCCTGCAGGGGAACCGCGGGCGGATGGCGGGGGCGATTGGGGCTGTGGACCGGGCCGCGATACTGGCCCGGCTTGGCTAACAGTGTTGCGCTTTAGGCGGGCAAGTGGATGTTGAACGCCGCGCGCAGCTTCATGTCCAATTCCGGGTCAAACCGTGCGGCAGAGCGGGTGGCCAGGATCTCTTCTTTGCGGGCAATCGCCGCTTTGTTGAGATCGGGCTTGTCCTTTTCGGCCCACTCCTTGGGCGACATACGTTCCCCGGTGGTGGGGTAGACATAGTCGATTTCCATCCGCGCCAGCGTCTGATCGGTGCCCAGATAGTGGCCGGGTCCGCCCATACAGACTTGCTTTACCTGATCTATGGCAAGCGTTTCATCGTTCACCTCGATCCCGCGGACGCAGCGTTGGGCGTGGCCGATGATATCATCGCCCATGATCAGGCTTTCGTGACAGAACCCCAGAAGCGAGGCATGCATGCCCGCCGCCTCGTAGACCATGTTGAGACCAGACAGCCCGGCCATGACATTGGAACACATCTGTTCCCAACCGGCCTGCATGTCGGGCAGTTTGGCATCGGTGATGCCGCCCACGGCCCCGCCGGGCAGGTCATAAAAACGGTGCATCTGCGCGCAACCCGCGCTCAGCAGTGCCTGTTCGCCCGATCCGCCGGTCATCGCGCCAGTGCGCAAATCAAGACCGAAGGGCCACGTGCCGAAGATCGCGGGGTGGCCGGGGTTGATGGCATTCACATAAACGAGCCCGCCCAGGCATTCCGCGCAGGCCTGCGCGATGGCGCCCGCAATGGAGGATGGCGTGGTGGCCCCCGCCATGCCAGCAGACAAGAGCAGCACCGGCATGCCGCCTTTGATGCATTTCTCCATCACCTCGCAGGATTCGGTGGCGAATTTCATCGGTGGGACGACGAAGCAGTTGGAATTGCTGACGAAGGGCCGTTCGCGATAGGCCTCTTCCCCGCCAGCCATCATGTGCAGCATCTTGAGCGCGTCTTCGATGTAGTCGGGGTCTGAAAACGACGTGCCGATGTGCTTCGTCGTGCCCGCACACGAGGCGTAGATCGTGTTGAGGTCCATTTCCCGATTATCAAGGATATCGCGCGCCACCATGGGACGCTGGCAGAAATGGATGTTGTCGAGAACGTCCACGATGCGGGCGGCATCATGCAGGTCCTGCAACGTGCTGTCGCGATAGCTGCGCCCTTCTACATCGACCATATTCACGGCCGCGCCCGCCGTGCCGTAATGCACGCGGTTGCCGCTTAGATCGAGATCGTTCTTGCCATCGCGGCTGGGCAGCACGACGTTGCGATTGGCCATCTTGAGGGCCTTCTCTACGACCTCGCGCGGGATGCGAATGCGGCCGTCGTCGCCCAGGGTCGCGCCGGCGCCGACCAGGTATTCAACGCCCGATTGGGGCGCATCGGCTAGGCCGACCTCTTCAAGAAGTTGAAGCGCGGTTTGGTGAATGCGTTCAATATCGTCAGGCGACAGGATGTTGAGCGCGGTGCTTTCCATACCGGGCCGGATGGAGCGCATAGCCTCTGGCGTCGGGGCTGCACGACTTGCACGACGCGCGGCACGGCCTCCGGAACGACGGGTGATCGGTTTGTTCATGGGGTTTGGTCCTTACGTGAGAAACGGTTTCAAAATTGAAAAAAACCGCGCTCAGGGCCGCCCCCGCGCTGCACGACCGCGCTCAGCGCCGATCGTATAAATGACCAATGCGATCTTGCATGTGGCTGACATCGCATCCTCCCTTGGACGCGTCCACCCTACATGATTCGCGCGATTTGGCTGTTCAATTCGCGACCAGTCTGGGATTTCTTGCAAAACGACACAGGAGGATGCCCATGCCCCGGCGCTATGCCGACATTTACCCCTCTCTGCCGCTGATCAACAGTGAGGCGATGGCGCATGTCTCTGCCGCTGCTTTGATGTCTTTGCGGTACTTCCAGGCCGCCCCTGATGAGATGCCCGAGGAGGTGTTTGCCGAACACCATGTGCTGTTGAACCTCAACCCCAACCCGCACCGGGTGCAGAACCGGCGGGATGGGGTGCTCAGGGATTTCACGTTTGAGCAGCATGAGATCATCGTAACGCCGGCGGGCATGCGATCAGGCTGGCGATGGTTTGCGCCCTCGGATGTGATCGTGGTGACGCTTGATCCGGACAAGGTGGCGGGTTTTGCGCACCAGGAACTGGGGCTCATCCTCGACCGTCAGCAATTGGTGGATTTGCCGCAATTCTCAGATGCCGATCTGTGCCAGGCGGGGATCATGCTGCGCGATGCGCTCGACAGTGATGATCTGTCCTCTGCCGTGATGTTTGAGGCGCTGAGCCGGGTTTTTCTTGTGAAGCTTTTGCAACGCTACGGCCAACGGCAGGAGGAAGCGGCCTCCGCCCGGTTCACTTCTGCGCATTTCGGGCGCGTCCTGGGCCATATCCGCGATCAGCTGGACCGCACGATCACGGTGGATGATCTGGCGCGGGAGGTCGGCATGAGCCCATCGCATTTTTCCCGGGCCTTCAAAGAAACGCTGGGCCAGACCCCCATGCAATATGTACTGGCCTACCGCATTGAACAGGCCGCCAGCATGATGCGGGACAAAACGCGTCCCTTGGGCGACATCGCGCTTGCCTGCGGTTTTGCCGATCAGGCGCATTTTTCCCGCAGTTTCAAACAGATCACTGGCCAGACCCCGCGCGCCTATCGCAACGGCTGACAGCACGAATATGCAAATCTTGAGCAGGCTCGTTCAAGTAAGACGAGGCGTTGCCGCGTATCTTCATGTCATCACACAACGCTTACAGGAGATACCAAAATGACCAATCTGACCAAACTGACGCTTAGTACGGCCGCCGCTTTGATGGCCGCCACATCTGCGCTGGCTCAGGTGGAAACGCGCACCGTCCAGTTCCAGAACGAAGGGACGATGCTGTCCGGCACGCTCTATCTGCCCGAAGGCCATGATGGCACAGCGCTGCCCACAGTCGTGGTGACAGGGGCGTGGACCTCTGTGGAAGAACAGATGCCGTCTATCTATGCGCGCGAAATGGTGGAGCGTGGGTTTGCGGCCTTCACCTTTGATTTTCGCGGTTGGGGCAAATCGGGTGATCTGCCCGAGGGCGTCCGGTTCGTTGAAAGCCCTGAGGCGAAGACGTCTGACATACGCGCGGCCTTTGAACATCTGGTGACCGTGCCCGAGGTCGATCCGTCGCAACTGAACGGCCTCGGGATCTGCGCCTCGGCGGGTTACATGGTCGATGCTGTTGCA
>JBCCAJ010000213.1:0-5396 GCA_039814845.1 Pseudomonadota bacterium
AAATCAACGGAACGCGCATCTTCCAGGCGCAAAGACAGGTTCAGCATCGCGGCTTCAATCCGTGTCCTGTCATACTCATCGGCGCATTTGTACTGCGTGGACCAATCGCTCCACCTGATGTCAAAGACGGTGGCCCGGCCATCACGATAGAAATAGCCGCGAATATCTTCCTTGGCGACGATGTAGCGGCCATTGACCACGATCGTATCGGCCTTCGCGGCGGTGGTGAACGTGGAAAGGATCAGGGCAATTGCGGTCAGGATGTATTGCATCGGAATGCCGTTTTGGGGTGTAAGGCGGTCAGCACAAGCATGCATATCTGACAGCCCGTCACAAGCCTTCCAATATACGCTGAGACGCGCCTTCGCCTGGCCCCAGTATGGCGTTCCAAACGTCAGTTCAACAGCGCTTTATCCTTGGGGTCCCCGGTTACATGAGCAAAGCCCTGCAATTGCCAATTCGCCAGGCCCTGGGTGGGGCCCTCCCCTCAGCGATCGCCATACAATCGCTTGCCGGGCAGCGGGCGAAAGCGCAGCGGGCCGATGGCCCTTAGGTCCCGCCGGGGCGTTAGGCGAGAAACCTGTCCCCAACCTCACCCCGCATATACGTCACACGCCCACCCGCGATGGTCACACAAATGTCGCGCGTCGCAGGGTCAATCACCACCAGATCTGCACGCTGTCCGGCCTCAAGACAGCCCCGATCCTCAAGGCCCAGAACCTTCGCAGGCCCTTCCGAGATGAGCCGCCACGCCCCCGCCAGATCACACACCCCACTGTCCGCCAGCAAAAACGCCGCGCGCCGCAGCGACGGGTAGTGATAATCTGAGGCCAATGCATCGACATGCCCCATGGAGACCACATCCACCGCGCTCACATTGCCCTTATGTGACCCACCCCGCACCAGATTGGGCGAGCCCATGATCACCGCATCGCCCATCCGCTTCGCGGCCTCTGCCGTGCCGATGGTTTCGGGAAACTCGCAAATATGCGCGCCCAGATCGTGCCACCACTGGCGCTGCTCGGGCGTGTTTTCATCATGGCTGCCCATGCGCACGCCCCGTGTTGCAAGTTTCGGCGCCAGCGCCTGCAACGCCTCTGGCACCTGATCGCTTGCGGCATGCATGGCCTTGAGACGTTCGAGATTTTTCTCCGGATTGAACCCGGCCTTCAACGATTTACCCACATGTCCCGGCGGTGTTTTACCTTTCGCGAGCGCCTCATGGGGCAAGTGATCATTGAAGACCATGAAGGTGACGCCAAACCGCTCGACCATTTCGAAAATGGCGTCGTAGTCTTCAAGCATATGGGTTTCAAACCGCAACTGCGTGAAAAGCGTGGTGTCCACGCGCGGGCGCACGTTTTCCAAAGCCTCAAAGACCTGACGGGCAAATTCAGGCCCGCGCATGCCGCCTTCCCAACTATAGAATTGCGCCAGAGTTCCGGTGGTGATGCCGTTGGATGCCAGCTCGGCTTCCGTGGCCATCAGGCCCAGGTCGAGGCTCTTCATCGCGCCACGCCGCGGGGCCAGATGTTTCTCGAACGCATCGCCGTGGACGTCGACAATGCCCGGCAGGATCCAATAGCCACTAAGGTCAATCTCTCGCCCCGCGCAGGCCTCCACAATCGCGCCGCCTTCCAGGTGAAGGGGCGCGTCGGTCAGGCCTGAGGGTGTAAGAACCTGCGCGCCGCAAAGGCGCAGTGCCAAAGTCATGGGTTTGTCATTCGTCCGTTTCTCCAAACAGGATGTCGCCGATATCGAGATCATGGTCGAAGGCGCCTGTTTGAAGGAAACGGATTGTCTGTGCAATGACCACGGGATTGTTCATCATGAACGTGTGGCTGACGGGCAATTCAATGTGATCGGCCATGCCCTCAACCCGGGTAGAGGCGACAGAGACCTTGCCGTCATCCGGCCCGTCAATAATGTGCGAATAAATGGGGTTCAGCGTACGGTTGCCGGCGATCACGCCCAGTTCGAAATCCACTTCTGGAAGGGTGGCCACGATCCCGTCCTCACCGGTTTCAAGCTGCGCGCCCGCGGGGCCGTTGATCCATTCGAACACTTCAATCCAGCCCAGTTCATCCACCAGCTGCGTGCCTTGGTTCGGCGGTCCGAGCATAACGACGCGGCCCAGCCGGTCGGGGCGATTATCCACCAGCCAGTGGCGCAACAAAATGCCGCCCATGGAATGCGTAACGAAATGGATGGTGCGGTTGCCACAGGTCCGCACCGCACCGGGCAAAGTGACCTCCGCCAATTCCGCGATGCGGGCGTCGGTCGATGGGTAGTCGGCCCCGAACGCGCGGTAACCTTCCAGCTCCAGCGTCTCTTCCATCACGACCAAGGACGCCTCTGTCCGCGCCAACCCGTGAAGCAGCACGACGCAGTCCTCAGCCCAGGCAGGCAAGGGCAAGATCATCAGAAAGGGCGCAATGATCCGTCGCATGGGGTTGAGATAAGCGCAAAGCGCCGCCTACAACAGGTGTGACGTGGCGTTGGGGGGTAAAACATGCGTTTGGCAGTGCGCGCGGTGATTTTGCAGGCAGATCGGCTTTTGCTGGTGAATGCCTATCCCGGGGATCAAAGCGATCTGTGGTGCGCGCCGGGCGGCGGGGTGGAGCCGCATGCGTCGCTGCCTGAGAATTTGAAGCGAGAAGTGTATGAGGAAACCGGGCTAACGATCGAGGTGGGCGCGCCGTGCCTGATCAATGAATTCCGCGACCCCGAACGCGGATTTCATCAGGTCGATTTGTTTTTCCGTGCGCGTGTTATCGCGGGTGAACTACTCGACGATTGGCGAGACCCCGAAGAGATCGTGAACAAGCGACGGTTTTTCTCCCAAGACGAATTGGAAGGCATTCGGCTCAAACCCGACAGCCTTGTGTCGGTCGCCTTCCAACGTGGATTTGGCTACGACCCGTTGGAAAGGATTGTGGGGTGAAGTCTTGGGGACCAGCCCCCAAACGCACTCTCCTCGGCGCCCGCTACGTCATCTTTCCAAAAACACTCAAATCCGGACGCGGTTGACATGTCCCATCTTGCGACCTTGTTTGACCTCGGCCTTGCCATAAAGATGTAGAGAGGCCCCGGCTTCGCGAGCGATGTCGGGCACGCGGTTCATGTCATCGCCGATCAGGTTTTCCATCACAACGTCGGTGTGGCGCGATCCATCACCCAAGGGCCAGCCTGCCACCGCGCGGATATGCTGTTCGAACTGGTCCACGGTGCAGCCCTGTTGTGTCCAATGGCCAGAATTGTGAACCCGGGGGGCGATTTCATTGACGATGAGGCCCGCAGGCGTGACGAAAAGTTCCACGCCCAGTACGCCCACATAGTCCAGCGCGTTGAGGATCTGACCCGTCAGGATCACAGCATCTGCGCGCTGCGCTGCGCTGACAGAGGTGGGCACGGTTGTGGTCCGCAGGATGCCACCCGCGTGCACATTTTCGCCAGGGTCGAAACAGGCCACCTGCCCGTCCATGCCACGCGCGCCGATAACGGAGATTTCGCAAGAGAAATCGACAAAACCTTCGAGGATGGAGGGTTGGCCAGCCATGTCCTCAAGCGCCTGTGCCGCATCAGTATCACCATCAGATTTGATCCGCGCCTGTCCTTTGCCATCATAACCGAAGCGGCGCGTTTTCAGGATGGAGGGCGCGCCGATCTCTTTCAGGGCCGCGTCGAGACTGACCGCATCATCCACGGCGGCAAAGGGCGCGGTTTTCAGGCCGAGACCCTTGAGGAACGTCTTCTCGGTCAGTCGGTCCTGGCTGACCTGCAACGCCCGGCGGGACGGGTGGACGGGGCGGATTGCCTCAATCACGTCCAAAGCGGCGGTGGGGATGTTTTCGAACTCATAGGTAATGACGTCTGACGCCTCAGCGAAGGCGCGCAAAGCCGCCTCATCCTCATAGGGTTTCTGAAAGTGGTAGTTCGACACGTGGCTTGCCGGGCAATCGCCACCCGGTTCAAAAATGCAGGTCTTGAACCCCAAACGGCTGGCCGCGACAGACAGCATACGACCCAGCTGGCCGCCGCCCAGAATACCGATCACCGAACCTTGGGGAAGCGGTTCAGTCATCTTGCGGCTCCTCCGGGATGGAGGCGGACAGTGCTGCGCGCCAATCATCAAGCCGTTCGGCAAGAGCCGTGTCAGATGTGGCCAGGATACCCGCCGCCATCAGCCCCGCATTGGCCGCGCCCGCTTCCCCAATAGCCATGGTCGCCACCGGAAAGCCCTTGGGCATTTGTACGATAGAATAAAGGCTATCGACGCCGGACAGGGCGCGGGTTTTCACAGGCACGCCGACAACGGGCACGCGGGTTTTGGATGCCATCATTCCGGGCAAATGCGCCGCGCCGCCTGCGCCCGCGATGATCACCTGCAACCCACGGTCCACGGCCGACTTACCGTAGTCCCAAAGACGATCCGGCGTGCGATGGGCGGATACGATGCGGGTCTCATAGGCCACGCCCAGCTCATCCAATATCTCGGCGGCCTTTTTCATCGTGGGCCAATCCGATTGGCTGCCCATAATGATGCCTACCTTCACATCCGACATGGCACTCTCCTCGCCTCGGGGCATCCGAGGAAGGCGGCACTATACGCAAGACGCGACGTTACGCAATGATATCCGGTGTCAGGCGATCTTCGATCCAGGCGATCCGATCCTTGAGTCGCAATTTCTGCTGCTTGAACCGCCGGATGGTCAGCCGGTCAGAGGTGGCTTTTTCTTCCAAAGCGGTGATCGCTTCATCCAGATCACGGTGCTGGCGGCGGAACTCTTCCAGCTCCACGCGCAGCACATCCTCTGACTTCATCGAAAAGTCGCTAAGATTGTTCATCTATGGCTCCCGCTCCACAAAGGCCCCCGTACCTTAGCCTCATATAGGCATTTCGTTAAGAGCTTGCACCCTAAAGGGCGAGACCCCATATTTCTTACATACCGGCACCGCCTGAATGGGGTGCCGGGGAAAACGGACGGTCGCTTGAATGAAAAGGACGCACCGATGACAAAACTCTCCCTGGGGTCTCACCCCTATATGCTGGGCTTCGAACAGCTTGAACGATTGCTGGAACGCAGTGCGAAAACCGGCAATGAAGGCTACCCACCTTTCAACATCGAACAAACGTCTGACGCCTCTTACCGCATCACTTTGGCCGTGGCCGGATTTGCGGAAGGCGATTTGTCCATTACCGTAGAGGACCGTCAACTGGTCATTCGCGGGCGGCAATCGGACGACGATGATAACCGGATTTTCCTGCACCGTGGCATTGCCGCACGACAGTTTCAACGGTCCTTCGTCTTGGCCGACGGGGTCGAGGTGGGCGAGGCCGTGATGGAAAACGGCCTGCTGCATGTCGACCTGTTCCGGTCACAGCCGGAAACCGT
>JBCCAJ010000465.1:0-2468 GCA_039814845.1 Pseudomonadota bacterium
GGCTGAGACCAATGCGCTGATTGAAAGCGTGGGACAGGCTGAGAGCCAGGGTGAGGCGCAGGAGATTTCGCAGAAGCTGTGGGAATTCTGGGCGGATGCGCCGGATGACCGGGCGCAGGATCTGTTGGATGAGGGGATGAGTCGGCGAGCGTCTTTTGATTACGCAGGCGCGATGGATGCGTTGAATGCGTTGGTGGATTACTGCCCGGACTACGCGGAAGGGTACAATCAGCGCGCTTTTGTCAATTTCCTGCGCCAGGATTATGAGGCCGCGCTGCCCGATCTGGACCGGACTTTGCAGATGAACCCCCGTCATATCGCTGCGCTGACGGGCCAGGCGCTGACACTGGCCGCGTTGCAGCGCAACGGAGAGGCGGCCCTGGTGCTGCGCCGGGCGTTGGAGATGAACCCGTGGCTGTCAGAACGCGCGCTTTTGCCCTCGCTGGAGGCGCAGGAGCAGGAGCTTTAGGATCGCCTGAAGATTTCAGGCCTCCGGCGGGGATATTTTTAGCAAGAAGAAGCAGCGAGCCTGTTTCTGCTGAGTTTACACTGCGCGCTTTGCCGATATGGTGCGACCACACCTGTCACGGGCCCGCGTGGTGGAATGGTAGACACAGAGGACTTAAAATCCTTAGGCTGAAAAGCCGTGCCGGTTCGAGTCCGGCCGCGGGTACCATTTTTTATCTCACGGCGCGCAGCGCCTCCGATGGGGCGGCCTGACTGGCCGGCGTGCAGTCGCACGCTGGGTGTGCAGGTTTCTAGGGCTATCCTTTCGGGGGTGCCATCTTGATTATGCATCTGCGTTTCAGGTTGTGATTGCGTCATTTTCGCCGGGCCGCTGCCGCCGCGTGCGTAGGGTTTTGCGAATCCCGGGTTTCGTGCCATCATCGAATTGCGCCAGCTTCCAAATTGAATGTGCCAGCCATTGTGGACCCGCATCTGCGGGATCCTGAGCCTGTTTCATTTGGGAGGAGACCCATGAATATACATACAGAGGCCAGTGGCCCCAGTGCCGCGCTCGACACCAGCCATCTGGATGTCGAATTCCCCTACAAGGCCCGCTACGGGAACTTCATCAACGGCGAATTTGTCGATCCGAAATCCGGGAAGTGGTTTGAAAACGTGACCCCGATCACCGGGGAAGGGATTTGCGAAGTGGCGCGGTCGGATGCGGCCGATATTGAGGCTGCACTGGATGCCGCTCATGCCGCAGCGCCTGCGTTCGGGAAGACATCGCTGGCGGAGCGGTCGACCATGCTCTTCCGTATCGCGGACCGGATTGAGCAGAACCTGATGACGCTCGCTGTGGCGGAGACGCTGGATAATGGCAAACCGATCCGCGAGTCCGTCAATGCGGACCTTGCGCTGGCGATTGATCATTTCCGGTATTTTGGCGGTGTGATCCGGGCCGATGAAGGTTCCATCGCCGAGATCGACAATCAGACCTATGCCTATCACTTCCACGAGCCGCTGGGCGTTGTGGGGCAGATCATTCCGTGGAACTTCCCCATACTGATGGCCGTGTGGAAGTTGGCGCCTGCGATGGCGGCGGGCAATGCCGTGGTGTTGAAGCCCGCAGAACAGACGCCTGCGTCGATCATGGTGCTCATGGAGTTGCTCTCTGACATCATTCCTGCGGGTGTGGTGAATGTGGTGAACGGGTTCGGTGAAGAGGCCGGTGTGGCGCTCAGCACCTCCGCCCGGATCGCAAAGCTTGCCTTTACAGGGGAGACGACGACCGGCACCAAAATCATGAAGGCCGCCGCCGAAAACTTGATCCCCGTGACGCTGGAACTTGGCGGGAAATCCCCCAACGTGTTCTTTGCTGATGTGATGGATGAAGATGATGCCTTCCTCGACAAATGCCTTGAGGGCTTTGCGATGTTTGCGCTGAACCAGGGTGAGGTCTGCACGTGCCCATCGCGCGCTTTGGTTCATGAGAGCATAGCCGATGCGTTCCTTGAGAAGGCCGTGGCCCGTGTGCAGAAGATCGTGCAGGGCAATCCGTTGCAGATGGACACGATGGTGGGCGGTCAGGCGTCAACCGAGCAGATGGAGAAGATCACCGGGTATCTGAAGCTGGGCAAGCAGGAAGGTGCCAAGGTCCTGACGGGCGGTGATGTGGCCAATCTGGGCGAGGGTCTGGGCGATGGGTATTACATCCAGCCGACGGTGTTCCGGGGTGACAATTCCATGCGGATTTTCCAAGAGGAGATCTTTGGCCCGGTTCTGTCAGTGACCACGTTCAAGGACGAAGAAGAGGCGATCCGCATTGCCAATGACACCACCTATGGTCTGGGCGCGGGCGTCTGGACCCGCAATGGCAATACCGCGTTCCGAATGGGTCGCGCGATTGAAGCGGGCCGTGTGTGGACCAATTGTTACCACCATTATCCCGCGCATGCGGCCTTTGGTGGGTACAAGAAGTCCGGCATTGGGCGTGAGAACCACAAGATGATGCTGGATCA
>JBCCAJ010000317.1:0-4070 GCA_039814845.1 Pseudomonadota bacterium
CCAAGCGCCAGAAGTTCCACGTAAAGATGAAAGGCCGGGATCGGCGCGGCGCAGATGCGGCAGCGGCCACGCAAAGCGATGTAAGACGCAATTGGGATCAGATCCCAAGGGGCAATAGGTGTTGCACACTCACGGCATCCCGAGCGCGCGCGCACCACGTCCTCACCGCGTGGCAATCGATCCACCAGAACGGCCAGGAAGGACCCAATGGCCGGCGCTAGCATGATCAGCAGAAAGGGGATGATTGCGTCGAATGTCATTCCCGTTTGTCACCCGGCAAGCCACGATGGACAAGCCGCGCGCGCCCATTCTATCATGGCGCTTGGAAAAAGGGATCAGTTTGGGGAACACCGAATGACGGAACAGGGTGCCATGACGCGCAAGGATGCAGGCTTTTCCCTGTTGGAGCTGATGGTCGTGGTGGTGATCCTGTCGATCCTCGCCTTGGTGATCGTGCCGCGTGTCATCGACCGCCCTGATCAGGCGCGCGCGGCCCGCGCGCAAACCGATATCGCTGCCATTGTCAGCGCGGTGGAACTTTATCGCCTTGATAATTACCGCTATCCGACCACGGAACAGGGTATCAACGCGCTGGTCACCCGGCCCACCACCGACCCAGTGCCGCCAAATTGGTCGGATGGGGGCTACCTGGATCGGGTGCCGGTTGATCCTTGGGGGCAGCCTTATCTTTATCTCTTCCCCGGAGTGCGCGGGGATTATGACGTGTTCACCTATGGCGCAGATGGCGTGGCGGGCGGCACAGGTGCCGATGCCGATGTGGGATCATGGGGCGGCAGCTAAGCCCCCACCCGACCGCAGGATTTACCCTGATTGAAGTCGTTGTTGTGGTCGCAGTGTTATCTGTCCTTGCAATCGGGGCCAGTCTGGCGACCGTCACGCGGGATCGGCCACCGGGGGATCACCGGGTTTTCACGCAAACCTTTGAGCGTGCTGAAGCGTTGGCCATGGGCGCACGGCACAAACAGGGGCTTTTGGTCAATTCCCAAGGAATTGCGCGCTTTAGCATGCAGGACGGCGTATGGGCGCCCTTGGGGCAGACCCGGAACTGGCGCGGGTCGGTTCGGGTGCGCAGTGATCTGCGCCAACAAGGCGCGCGTGACCCAAATATCGTGATCCTCCCGAATGGAGAGGTGAGCATGTTTGAGGTGCGTTTTGGCAGACCTTCAAGCGATCAAACGCGCTGTGCCCATGATGGATTTACAGGTCTGATATGCGACTAAGGGGCAAAGATAAGGGTCTAACTCTGCTGGAATTGGTCATTGCGGTTCTGATTCTGTCCATCAGCACTATCGCCGCGCTGCGCGCAATGGATCAATCCCGCGTGGCCATCGGTGGGGCGCAAGACAGGATGCTCACTGCCTTGGCCGCGACGAACCGGGCGGAGGAGATCAAACTTTTGGGCACCTCCGGGTCCTTGCCTCAAGTGGTGGAGTTGGGCGGGCAAGAGATCCGTTTGAGCAGCAGCAGTGCACCCACATCGGGCGGCTTGATCCGCGTCGACGTCACAGCAAAGTCCCCTAGAGGGCCGCAAAGCCAGCGTGTGGTGTTTATCTCAGCGGTGAACCCATGAAAGGGCACCTTTATCGCACAAGCCCGGGCCTGACGCTGATCGAGCTGGTGGTCGCTATGGGGCTCTTTGCGCTTGTGGCAGTGATGGGGGTGCAAAGCCTGACGGGAACGATCCGTGTTTCAGAACGACTGACCCAGATTGACGATGAAAGTGCGGAGTTGAACAAGGCGCTGGCGCTTTTGCGCAATGATTTGTCCGCGATTGTCCCGATGTTCTTCTATCCACTCGAAGGCGAGCCACGGTCTGCGGTCTGGCAGAGCGCGGATCGTCGGGTGATCGGCCTTTCCCTTGCCGGGCAGCCCACTGTCGAGACAAAGGATACAGATCGCCATTTTGTCGAATGGCGATTTGATGCAGAAAACGCGACCCTGACCCGCCGCCATTGGCCCACCCTTCTGCCCGCCACTGCCGCACAAGCCACGCCTGATGTCACCGTGCTAACTGGCGTGACAGGGATCACGTTGCGCAGCTATTGGCCAGGGCCGGGCTGGGCAGACGGGCATGTCCCGCCTTTTGGTGTTGCCGCGCCCTCGTCCCGGCCGCAGGAAGATGAGGACGCCGCGGCCATAGCCTCCCCCGCAGCATATTTCAGCGGCCTGCCCAGCGCGGTTGAGATCATGATCAAAACGGACACTTGGGGGGATATTCCCTTTGTGCAGACACTGAAATGATGGTGCGTGGGCGGCAATCTGGCTTTGTTCTGGTCAATGCCCTTATCCTGGTCGCGGCGATGTCGGCTGCGGCCGTGTTTCTTTTGGCCCGCGCAGAAGATGGGCGCGCAAGACTGGCCTCTGTTCAAACCGGGGAAGCCCTGCGCGCGAACCTGGACGCGATGGAGGCATTTGGGAACGCAGTGCTGTCCCGTGATGGGCGGCAGGGGGCCGTCGACAGCCCGAAGGATATCTGGGCGCGCGCCATCCCCGGGCTTGATCTTGAACGCGGGCAGGTATCAGGGCGGATTACGGATGAGCAGGGTCTGTTTAACCTCAACTGGCTCTCAAATCCTGAAAATGAACGGGCGGCGGACGCGTTTGATGAGATCCTGTCGCGTTTGGGATTGGGTCAGCAGATTGGGGATGCGATTGCCGCCTATGTGTCAAACGCGGGTCCAAAGAATCGCAACGCCTATGGTCAACTTGATCCGGGCCATGTTCCGTTGAGTGGGCCGATCCTTTTGCTTGACCAGATTGCAGCAATCCCAGAGATGTCCGCGCGAGATTTCGACCGTCTGCGCCCGCATGTGACCGCTTTGCCAGTTGGAACGCAGCTGAACGTGAACACCGCGTCTGAGATGATCCTGCGCGCCATGCTATCCGAGTTGTCGGGCGCTCAGATCTCATCTGTTCTGCGACAACGGGACAAAGAACCTTACAGTGACATCGAGCTGTTTTTCGAAGAGCTGGGCCAGCCCACGAACATTGAAGAAGACCCCGAGGCGATCGAAATTGGGCAGTTTTCCGTGCAGTCGACATGGTTCAAAGGGCGTTTTTCTGCTGAAATAGAGACATATCAGGCGGCGCGAAACGTGCTTTACCTTCGGGGTGGCGGGGGACGTACCGCGACAGAATGGCGGATTACTACGTTCGGCGAGGATTGATCACGGCCACGCGCGCAGGCTAACGTTGCCGGTGACATAAGGGGCCCGAGACATCGGGTTGGGACATGACGGCAAATCAGACAGCAAAAAGCGCGCCTGATGTGGTGATGCTGACCGACACTGCGGGCCCGCTGACCGCGCAGCAGGTGGCCGCCGTCCCAGGCGCGGAGGTGGCGTGCCTTGCGCTTGATCTGCCAGGCGGTCTGCGCGGTCAGCATCGCGAAGATGTTGCGCGCCGACAATTGCGGGACAGTTTCGGCCTTGCCGCAGACGACGTGCAAATTCGGCCATTCCACAATGCGCGTGGTGCGGATCAATGGACGCGGCTACTGGTGGCGGATCAAGGGCTGGTGCGGGATTGGCGCGATGGACCGGCCGCCAAGGCAATGGCGGTTCTTCCCGATTATCTGACCCTGCCCACTGCTGAAGGTGTTTGGACAATTGGACCCGGGGCCGCCGGCGTGGCGGTTCGGCTGGGGCCTTTTGACGGGTTTGGAACGACTGGCGATCTTGCGGCTGCCTTGCTGGCCCAGGCCTTGCAGGAAGCCGAAAGCCCACCCCGCGCCATTCTGCATATAGGCTCTATCCTGCCGCAGATTGACGCCTTCGCCAAAGAGCATGACATCGCGCTGGATACAGACGCGGGCAATTTTGGGGCCAAGACAATGGCCCACGGCGAAATGGGGTTTGACCTTCGGCGTGATCCGCAACTGGCGCGGGCGCGCTTGGCCAAATCGGTTTTGCCGTGGCGATGGACCATGCTGTTTGCCTTGCTGGCGGCAGGCATCTGGGCCGCAGCACAGATGGTTGTGGCCGACCGGATCAAAGCCGAGACTCTTGAGTTGCGGGGGCAGACCCAAGCCCTCGTGCGGGAACACTTCA
>JBCCAJ010000327.1:0-3971 GCA_039814845.1 Pseudomonadota bacterium
CTCCATTTCTAACTTGGATTTTCCGTAGTTGTTTTGAGGGTTTGTGGCATGATCTTCATTCATATTCTGGCCGGGTCCGTACACGGCGGCAGAGGACAGATGCATCAGCCGCGTGGCCCTCAAGGCCTGGGCCAAATCACGGCTTTGGGCCACCAAAAGGCTGTTTTGCGCCAAAGCCGCCTCATCCCCCGATGTGGCACCCCAAAGCGCGATAACGGCGGTGCAGCGGGGCAAAGGGGCCAGGCTGTCGCCCGGTGACCATTGAACATCCGCGCCAGACCCGCGGGATTGAAACACGTAGTCATGATGCAAATCCGGCAAGGCCCGTCGCGCCGCCCGCAACAGCCGACCCAGCTTGCCACCCGCGCCTGTGATCAACACGCAACCTTTGTGCGAATTTTGTGCCATATTGTGGCCTTAGCCCTCCGGGCGGACAGAATTGCATTGTCTCATACAAGGTTCATGGGATAGGGAACAGAAGACAATAAAACGAGGGGGATGAGCAGGTGACGTGTGACACACGTGGCTTGAAAAACAGCCTTCAACGCGGCATCGGGCTTGCAGTGGCCCTGACCCTTTTGGGCGCATGTGCGCTGCCACGCACCGCCGCGTTGCAACAGGAAGTGATCAATCAAGAAGCGTCCGACAACCCGACCTTTCAGGTTGTTGAAGTGACGCGCGCGTCAGCGGCACAGGTCAATGCCTGGCCAAAACCGACGCATCATGAGCATCACCGCTGGTTCCATGCCGATCGCGGCCCCGACAGTGCCGTGGTGCAGGCCGGGGACAAAATCGAAGTGGTGGTTTGGGACAATCAGGATGATTCCCTACTGACCAATGGCAGCCGGAATACGGAAATTCCGCCGCTGACAGTGTCCTCTGCGGGGACTGTGTTTTTGCCTTATGTGGGTGATGTGCGAGTGCGCGGGCTGACCGAAACGGCTGCGCGCAACAAGATACAATCAGAGATTGAGCAGGTTGTTCCTGCCGCGCAGGTTCAGATGACGCTGATCCCGGGTCGGAATAATTCGGTTGATGTGTCCCAAGGCGTGAACGCGCCGGGCCGCTTCCCGATGGAAAGCCGCAACATGCAATTGCTCAGCGTTTTATCGCTGGCGGGCGGGGTCGACACCAATTTGCGGCATCCCAGCGTGCGGTTGCAGCGGGGCGGGCAGCTTTATGAAACGCGGTTGGAAAACATTCTGAGCGATCCGCACAAGAACGTGCGTATGCGCGGGGGTGATGTGGTTGCCGTGGTGGAAGACAGCCGGACATTCAATTCCGTCGGTGCCTCAGGCAAGCAAGAGCTGATCTATTTCGAGAAAGATGAATTGACCGCAATGGATGCTGTATCCTCTGCAGGCGGGATTGATGGCAGTCGCGGCCATCCCAGAGGGGTGCTGGTCTTGCGGGATTATCACGAACGAAATCTGACGCGCGGGCCTGATGGCCCGGATTTGCAGCAGGTGGTGTTCACGTTTGATCTGACCGGGGCTGAGGGGCTTTTTGCGGCTCGCAATTTCTCGGTTGAGCCGGGTGACACGCTGATGATGACGGAATCGCCAGTGACAGGCGTGCAGACGATTGCATCCATCCTTGGATCCTTCGCAAGCCTTGGCTTGGCCGCATCGAGCCTGTCTGACTGAGCCTGATTATCGGTTTTGCTGCCACGCCGTCAGGGCGGGGTTGTCCGAAGGGGCAAGGCTTTCGACTTCCAACGTGCTGTCAGTGCCGGTGCTGGCAATGCGGGGGGTGTCGGCGCTTAGCTCTCGCAAGCTTTCGATATTGCGGATGACTTGCGGTGTGCGGGCCATGGTTTCCGTCAGAGAACGTTGAAATTCCTGGCCTTTCGCCTGATGGCGCGCCCCGAAATAGAAGCTGACCACAACGCCCAGAAGCCACCACATGGGCTCTGGCACCAGGGAAATTCCCTGCATCCGTTCTGAGAACCAGACGGGGTTCGTCATGGCAGAAATGAATAGCGCGAGGGTGCCCAACGCCATGGCCGGGCGGGGCAGGCGGTTCAGCCCATCGACCAGCCTGTCGAATAATCCGCGGCGGTGGTGGCGGAACTCGGTGGCCAATTGTTGCAGGGCGGCGGCCTGAAGATCGGCGCCGCGTTTGTCGGCGGCCTCGGCATTGATGCGAAACACCTCTGCCGTTTCCGCCACCACATTGCGTCCGCTGCCAAAGAGGAAGCCCATGATATTGCCGATCAGCCCCATTTTGCCACCCGCGCCTGAAATTCAGCCTCTGTCATGTGAAAACGGGGGGAGATGAATTCCTCCGCGCGCTTGATCCAGCCGCCTTTGCCGCCCGCGCGGGTTCGGGCGTATTTGCGAGAGGCGGGTCGCCTGTCGGCGATGCGGAAGTAGTAGTTGCGCCGGGCAATTCCATAGGCATCGACCAGATGATCAGGCGCGGCGAAAAAGGCGTTATGGGCGGCCTCTGCCGTGTGCGGGCCGATGGCGCCATCGACGCTGATCTCTTGCCCCATCTGCCGCAAAAGCCGCTGCAGGATTTTTACCGCGTTGCCGCCTGCGTTGACATACATATCAAACACGGATGGGCGCAGGGGTTCGGGCAGGTCACCGATGCCGGGGCGCAGGTAGTAGTGCTTGATGAAGATTGCTTCTGCCTGATCGCGGGTGAGGCGTTTGACGTCTGCGGCATCGATATCTCCGTCCTGGTCGAGGTCAAGACCCAGCCGGCGCATGGTATGGATGGTAACGCCGAAATTGGTGGCCCCGCCGGGATCATCGGGGTCATTCACATAGCCGCCTTCACGGGCGACGATTTCCTTGGCAATTTGGGTGACAGTTAACATGGCGCGCTCCTCGGGTTGGGGCGAAAGGTGCGCTGTTGTGGTGAATGGCGTGTTAAGTGTCCGGGCGGAGCGGGTTCGGCGCGCAATAAAGGGCGTCAGCCCGCCGCGCCTTCGCCTGGCCCCACCCAGGGGCTGGCGAAATGGCCACTGCGGGGCATTGCTCGGATGGAGTCCGGGAACCCGGGGATAAAGCGCTGCTTAACTGATGCCAGGATCGCCAGGCCGGGGCCAAGCGAAGGCGCTCGTTCAGGCCTTGGCCTTCTTCTTTTCGGCCACAACTTTTTCCGCCAGATCGCGGGCGATGGCGAAAGCGCCTTTGATCTTGTCGCTGTCTTTACGCCAATCGCGGCGGACGACGATCTTGTTGTCTTTGACCTTGGCGAGGCCTTTTTGATCTTGGATGAAGTCCACCAGCCCCTGGGGGGAGGCGAATTTGTCATTGTGGAACTGGATCGTGGCGCCTTTCGGCCCGCCATCCAGCTTGGCGATGCCTGCGCGTTTGCACATGGCCTTGATGCGCACGATCAGCATCAGCGTGTTCACTTCCTTGGGCAAAGGTCCGAAGCGGTCGATGAGTTCGGCGGCAAAGCCTTCCAGTTCAACTTTGCGCTGCAAGCTACTGAGGCGGCGATACAATCCCAGACGGACGTCAAGGTCGGGCACATAAGCCTCTGGTATCAGAACCGGTACGCCCAGATTGATCTGGGGCGCCCACTGATCATCAGCCTCTGAGAGGCCTTCCATCTCACCGGCTTTGATCTTGGCGATCGCCTCTTCCAGCATGGATTGATAAAGCTCATAGCCCACATCGCGCATCTGGCCGGATTGTTCTTCGCCCAGAAGGTTGCCTGCGCCACGGATATCGAGATCCTGGGAGGCCAGCGTGAAGCCCGCGCCCAGGGTGTCGAGGCTGCCCAGCACGCGCAGGCGCTTTTCGGCGGCGGGCGTCAGGGGGATGCGGGGTTTGGTGGTGAGATACGCATAAGCGCGCAGTTTGGACCGCCCCACACGGCCCCGGATTTGGTAGAGTTGCGCCAGGCCGAACATATCCGCGCGGTGGATAACCATGGTGTTGGCCGACGGGATATCGAGGCCCGATTCCACAATCGTTGTGGCCAGCAACACATTGAATTTGCCGTCATAA
>JBCCAJ010000356.1:0-3668 GCA_039814845.1 Pseudomonadota bacterium
AGCCGTTGGTTTCAGCAGGCCGCAGAAGCCGGTGATCCACAGGCGCAGAATGAACTGGGCCGCCTTCTGTTCACCGGGCTGGGTGGGGTGCAAGATCCGGCGGCTGCTTTGACATGGTTTGAAAAGGCCGCGGCGTCCGGCTCGCCAGACTACATTTTCGATTTTGCCAGCGCGTTGGAAACTGCGTCCGGCGGGGCCAATATGCCGCGCGTCGTTGACCTCTATACCCGTGCCGCGCAGGCGGGTCATGTTGAAGCGGCTGTCAGCCTCGCGATGCTGTATCAGACCGGCACCGGCGTGGATCAAAACCTGCCAGAGGCGGTGCGCCTGAATGAAATCGGGGTTACGGCAGGCAGTGCCCGTGCGCAGAACAATCTGGGCCAACTTCTGGCCCGTGGCGAAGGGATCGAACAGGATTATGCCCGTGCCGCAGAGCTGTTTTCCGCCGCAGCGAATCAGGGGCTGGGCGAGGCCATGGGCAACCTTGGCGTTCTGTATGAAAACGGGTTTGGCGTGCCTCAGGATACGGAAAAAGCTGATGCGCTTTACCGGATGTCGGGCGGTGCTGATCTGGTGGAGCAGCGGGAAAAAACCGAATACCAATACGATCCCCGCTTGGCCGCACCTCCATCCGATGCCGCCGGGCAAGAGGCCCTAAACAAAGGTGCGCGCGCGGATGATCCTGTCGCTCTTTTTCAACTGGGCTGGCTTTTGGTGACGCAGCCGGACCCGAAATTTTCCGATTGGATCGCGGCCTATCAAGCCTTTGAAAAGGGTGCAGAACGCGGGCATGGTCCCTCAATGGCCAATCTCAGCCTGATGTACTTCAAGGGTCAGGGCGCGCCGCAGGATTACGTTTTGGGGCATATGTGGATGCTGATGGCCAAGCGTGCTGGTGCGCCCACACCCACGCTTGATGCGCTGTTTTCCAAAACGGCCACGTCAGACCAAGTGCTGGCTGCACAATCCCGCGCAGCAGACATGCTTGAAGACCAAGGCGCGGAAATCCATCCGTGATGCGTTCAACTAAATGTGAATTCCTGCTTTGTTTTTACAGAAAATGAGCGTATCCTTTAATTCATCGTTAACCATTTTGGGTTGCGGCACCCAATATTCGCTTTGGGGAGGAATTGATTTGAAGTCATTTTTTTACACCTGCGCGTTTTCTTGCGCTTTGCTTCTGTCGTTGCCGACCGAGGCCTTGGCTGAAAAGCCTCAGCCAGTTCAACAGAGCAATTCGAATGCAGTTTGGTTCGAAAATTGGTTGGGTCTGCGCAATGCAACCATGACCATCAGCCAACCAGATGGGGAAATTGTGGCCATCTTCGCCGAAAAAGGCACCCCGGTCTTTGAGCTTAGCGGCTCTCGTCCGATTGATGGAATTTACAGGTACACCATCTCGGCGGCGACCGAAGAAGAAGTTGAGATCAAGAACAAGCAGAACAATGGGCGCGGCACGGCTGCAAAAAGCACTATCGCAGTGCCGTTTGACATGTCCGGCCAATTTCATGTCCACCGCGGCGTGATCGTTGAGCCTGAGAAAGTGGAAGAAAAAGAGTAACCGGTGACGGCCCGTCGAATGAAGTGTGGCCCCAGATCGGAACCAGACAGTGAAGGAGATACGGAAATGAAACTCAATGCGAAACTCAAAGGCTTAGCCACAAGTGCTGCTGCACTGGCGGTAAGCGCTGGTGTGGCCAGTGCGGATATCGTGCAAAACGATGATGTCATCATCAGCTTCAGCCTGTGTGTCGGCAACGACTGTGTGAACGGTGAAAGCTTTGGCTTTGACACGATCCGCATGAAAGAAAACAACTTGCGGCTTCACTTCCAGGACACGTCGACCTCGGCCAGCTTCCCGACCAATGACTGGCGCTTGGTGGCCAACGACTCGTCCAATGGTGGTGCAAACTACCTGGGGATTGAGGATTCGACGGCGGGCCGTATCCCGTTCCGAGTAGAAGCCGGAGCGCGCGCCAACGCGCTTTACGTTGAAGATGACGGTGATGTCGGGATCGGCACCAATACGCCCGTTGTGAACCTTCACGCGGTCGACGGCAACACCCCCACTCTGCGCCTTGAACAAGATGGGTCCAGCGGCTTCACACCGCAAACCTTTGACATCGCAGCGAACGAAGCGAACTTTTTCATCCGTGACGTGACCAACGGAAGCCAACTGCCCTTTAGGATCTTTCCTGGCTCTGGGAACAACGACGCGCTTGTCATTAGGGCGAATGGGGATGTTGGCATGGGTACAGCCAGCCCGGGCGCGGCAATGCACGTGCGTCGAACGGACAACACGGGCGCCATGCTAATCGAAGACACAGGCACCAGCTTTTCTGTCCAATTGGAAATGAGAAAGGCAAACACGCCGCGCATTCGCTTTGATAACTCCACAGTGGATGCGGCTCCGACGGCTGGCGGAAACGACCTGGCTGCTGAATGGGATATCGGCTTGGATGCAAGCTCGAACTTCCTGATGCGGTCGATCGCACAGAACAACAACGCTTTCAGCCTGACAGACGGCGGCAACCTGACTGTGACCGGAACCGTCACGCCCGGATCTGACAAGAACTCCAAAATGGCGTTCGAGGATATCGACGCGTCGGAAATCCTGGCCAAGGTCGTAGAGATGCCGATCACATCTTGGACCTACAAGGCTGATGCGGAAACAGGCATTCGTCATATCGGCCCCATGTCGCAGGATTTCTACGAAATGTTCGGCACAGGTGGCACGGACAAGGGCATTTCAGTGACGGATAGCGCAGGTGTTGCACTTGCCGCGATCCAGGCGCTCCAGGCTCAGAATGAAGAACTGCGTGCGCGGCTTGATAAGCTGGAAGCCTCTGACCAGTAAGGTCTTTGAAATTTTGGCGGGCGCGGGGGTTTCTCCGCGCCCGTTTGCTTGGATAAGATGAAAAGATGAATTCTGAACAATCCAGTCTTTTCATCATCGGTGCGGGACGAAACGGGACAAGCATGACAGCGGGCCTGTTTCACGCATCGGGCCTTTATCAGGGCCAAGCTTTGCACGGCCCGTCACCAGAAAATCCCAAAGGATATTTCGAGGACGCGTCAATCAATCAAATCAACAATCGCATTCTGTCCCGTTATGTACCCGCGCCAGAGGTCATTGATGGTCAGCTTTATCGGGCGGATGCGCCGGGCGGTTCCAATGGATGGCTGTCGCGCCTGCCACTCAATACCGTTCCTGAGGCGACTGTCGAAGAAAAAAATGCCATATCTGAGCATTTGAACCGTGGCCCATTCTGTCTAAAGGACACGCGGTTTTGTTATCTTCTCGACATTTGGCGCGACCTGGCCCCCGGAAACCTGCGTTTCATCTGCGTTTTTCGCCGGCCGGAAGTTGCCGCGTTAAGCGTGTTGCGATCCCTACGGATGCGGGAGGGTCTATTTGACGTCGCAATGAGTGTGAACCAGGCGCTCGACCTTTGGACTTTGATGTACACCCACGTATTGGAACGCCACGCAACGTCGGGCGGCTGGTTGTTTGTCCATTACGAAGACATCACCAATGGCAAAGCCCTTCCCGCCATAAGGGAATTCTCTGGTTGCCCTATTGATGAAACCTTCCCCGACAAAACCCTCAATCGCACGGCGCCAGAGTTCCCTCCGTCAGATGCCGCTCAGGCGGTCTTCGAAAGACT
>JBCCAJ010000478.1:0-2374 GCA_039814845.1 Pseudomonadota bacterium
ATGGCCCCGCACACGGGGCCGCACCGATGGTCGGATTTGCATCTTTCCCTGCGCGCGCCGACCTTGAAGGGCCCGTTACCCAAACTCAACCGACCGCGTGCGGATGACCAGATAGCCCCCGCATGGGTTGGCATCGACAAACACGTCGCCGATCCCGGGCGCGTGACAAATCCACCGCCAGTTCGTTAGCCTAACACGGTTTAGCCAAAACACGAAATGCGCCCGCCTGGGCAGTGCTGTGGCCAAAATGCTGGTGGTTTGGGGTCAATCACCGGAAAGACCCAACATATAGTTGAACAGACCGACACACCGCGCTACCTGACTAAGCATAGGTGCAAAAAGACGCGGTCGCATCAAACTGACGGCGGGGTCCGGTTGCCAAGGCAACGGACCCCGTTCCGCTTTGAACCACTCGTGAAATGGCCCAAATTGAAAAGGCGTCAGGTGCTTAGACGCGGTCCTCGCATCGTGTTCCGTTCCCCGCAAAGCTTGCCAAGAAGGCTCGCTCGTTGGGGTCAGGATCACGCCTGACGCCCACCCGCACGCGCCTGCCCTGGGGGCTTTTGCGTCCGGTTTGCCACGCGCCCGAAGGCCCGCGACCGCCGCGAGAGCCTGACCCGGAGGTCGGACGCTGTTGGCCACAAAAACCCGTTTCATCGACCGATCCGTCCAGGCTGCGAAAGCTCAAACCGACCATGTGACCGATAAGCGGTGCCCGCGCGGCATCAAGGTTGCCCCTGATGAATGACCGTCTGCCGAAGCGTCTTGCCAAACCGCTCAAACCCCTTAGGTCCTTGCGTGCTGGACAGCTTCGAAGAACCCGCCCAGCCATTGAAGCGTGCATGACAGGGCCGCAATCGCGCAAGAAAATAGCACTGCAGCATGAAAGTTTTTTGTGGATGAAATGGTTGATAGCGTCGTCACATCCGTGTGGATAAAGCGCGGTTTGTCCTTGGCCGGCGCAGGGTTAGCCGGGGGATAACTAGCCTGTGCAAAATTCAGCACCTGAAACCGGAATTTCTGCAGGTGCAAAGGGATTTTTGAGCGATCTGGCCGCGACTCACCCAAAGAATCGCGCCTTCAGCCTCAGAAACTCCCGCTCACCTTTGGCCGATTTCAAAGCTCTGATTGCTCAGGCCAACGCCTTTTGCGCATCCCACAGATCCTTGGTCGCCCGCCGAAATCCCGCCAGCGCCTGATCCTCAATCGCGGCAACGTCCCCAACGCAGCGCAGCCTCGCCACTTCGGCCTTCACCGCCTCCAGATGCTGGCGCGCCTCTGGCACCTCCACCTTGTTCTTGTTGAACTTGCGCCAGAACTTGCTTTCGGCGGTATAGCGATCCGCCTGATGCCCCATCCCATTGCCCCGCAGGTTCTTGAGCAGGAACACATTGCGCGCCTTCACCGCGTAGTGGTGCAGGCTCGCATTTTCCCACGTAAAGCTTTCGAACGGTGTTCCCTTGAAACGCGCGATGCGTGGATGAAACATCGCTTTGGGGGGCATCCATTCTCCCTTGGCATTGACCACGCTCACCGGCCGGCACAACGGATTTTTCGGCATGTGATCAATCGCGCCTTCAAAATGCGCAGGCTTAAAAATGCACTTGTGCATGGTGACCGACCCGCGGAACCGGTCATCGGCCAGCGTAAAGCGTTCAATCACCAACCCGCCCGTCCAGGTCCTGATCCCAGAATTGCCAAAGGGCCGCCAAGCCAACGCGACACAATCCACATCGCCCACAAATTCTAGCAAATCCTGCACGCGGCCCTCGCCCCGCGTGACATGAAGAAACTCATCGGCGTCGCAGTGCAGCCAATAATCGTTCTCCATCAACTCCGGCACCTTGCGCGCGTTTTTCAGCCCTGCGACTTGCGGCGCTTCGCCCTCGCCAATCTCATTGCGCACATGAATGACGCGTGGATCAGCTTCGGCCAGCAGATCGAGGATCGTGTCGGTCCCGTCCGTGCAATCATTGGTGATCACCCCCACCCGGTCGAACCCCATGACCAGCTGATAGGCCACCCATTCCAGAAGGAAAATCGCCTCATTGCGCATGCAGCTGACCACGGCCACGCTCACGGTTGCGCCCTTTGCTTTGATGGTAGGTCCTGCATGCAACTGCTCTCTTTTGCGCCAGCCTGCCGGGGTGGGCCCGAAATTTCAAGGCCCCTGCGTTTAGAGGCCCCTTAACCGTAACAGTTGCAGTGTAGAACAAAATCCTTAGGGTATCTTCAAAAGAAAAAGGCCCCACGCGGGCAGCAGCAGCAGACACATGAAACCGCAACCCTTTCACGCCTCAAACCGCCTGCGCGTCACGTCGCTGGCAGGCCGGTCTGCGCGGCTTGTGGTGTCCTTCACCGGCATCGGCAAGGC
>JBCCAJ010000500.1:0-2009 GCA_039814845.1 Pseudomonadota bacterium
CCCCTCCGCGGTGCTGCGCATGCCACCCGATCCGCGCGATCCGGACCGCTATGCGCTGATGATGGGCACGATGGGGTTTGACTATGTTGAAGGCGACGAGTCGCTGCACATTTTCGATCTGGACGCAGAGTTCAACGTCACCGCCCAGGAGCGCATCATCCTGGATGACCGGGTGCGCGACATGATCGCCCTGCCCCAGCCGGGTCAATACGCCCTCTATCTTGAGGGGGATGTCTATGAGTTCGGCACCATCGCGCTGATGACGGTCAACCCGTGACAACAGACCACGATCCCGCACCGCTCCGCGTTCTCATCACCGGCTCGGCCGGATTCATCGGCTACCATCTGGCGGCGTTGCTGTTGCGCGACGGCATGCGCGTGCACGGCTTTGACGGGATGACCGATTACTATGACGTTACCCTGAAACAGCGCCGCCATGGGATGCTGCTGCAATCGCCCAATTTTTCTGCAACAACCGGGATGCTGGAAGACGCCGCCCTGTTTGATCAGATGGCCGATGACTTTGCCCCCGATGTGATTGTGCATCTCGCCGCGCAGGCGGGCGTGCGCTATTCCCTGGAAAATCCTCGCGCCTATATAGATGCCAATGTTGTGGGCACCTTCAACGTGATGGAAGCTGCGCGCCGCCTTGAGGTGCGCCATCTGCTGATGGCCTCCACCTCATCCGTTTACGGTGCCAATGAAGACATGCCCTTTGCAGAGACCGACAAGGCCGACACGCCGCTCACCATCTATGCGGCCACCAAAAAGGCCAATGAGGCGATGGCCCATTCCTATGCCCATCTGTGGAACCTGCCCACCACGATGTTCCGCTTCTTTACGGTCTATGGCCCCTGGGGGCGGCCTGATATGGCGCTGTTCAAATTTGCCGATGCCATCCTCGAAGAGCGCCCCATCGACATCTACAATCACGGACAGATGTATCGCGATTTCACCTATGTCGAAGACCTCGTGCGGGGCATCCGACTGCTGATTGATGCAGCCCCCGAGCGGCCCGACGCGCCCGATGCCATCGCGCAAGGCGACAGCCTGTCGCCCGTGGCCCCCTACCGGGTCGTCAATATCGGCAATTCCGACAAGGTGCGGCTGCTTGATTTCATTGATGCGCTTGAGGACTGTCTGGGCCGCAAGGCCATCCGCAACTATATGGATATGCAGCCCGGCGATGTGCCTGCAACCTGGGCCAATGCAGATTTGCTGCATCACCTGACAGGCTACAAACCGCAAACCGACATCAAGGACGGGATCGCCGCCTTTGTGGCGTGGTTTCGGGACTATTACGGGAAATAGTGCCACATGCATGGGCTGCAGGATCTGAAACTGGCCATCATCGGATTGGGCTATGTGGGCCTGCCGCTGGCAGTTGAATTCGGAAAAACGCGCCCTGTTCTGGGCTTTGATCTGCAGGCCGAGCGGCTCAAAGCCTTGCGGGCGGGCCAGGATACCACCCGCGAAGTGCCCGCTCAGGACCTTGCCGCCGCCACCCATCTGACCTTTTCGGACCAGCCGGACGATCTGGCGGCCTGCAACACCTATATCATTGCCGTGCCCACGCCGGTGGATGCGGGCAAGCGGCCCGATCTTACCGCTCTGATGGGCGCCTCACACACTGTCGGGGCAGTGCTCAAAGAGGGGGATATCGTGATTTACGAATCCACCGTCTTTCCCGGTGCCACCAAAGAGGTCTGCGTGCCGATCCTCGAACAGATGTCAGGCCTGCGCCTGAACGAAGGGTTTTTCGCAGGCTACAGCCCCGAGCGGATCAATCCGGGCGACAAGACGCACCGCCTGCCCGATATCGTGAAGGTGACCTCCGGCTCGACCCCGCAAGCCGCCGATCTGATCGACGCACTTTATGCCCAGATCATCACGGCCGGCACCTACAAGGCCGACAGCATCCGCGTGGCCGAGGCCGCAAAGGTGATCGAAAACACCCAGCGTGACCTCAACATCGCGCTGGTGAACGAGTTGGCGGTGATCTTCAACAA
>JBCCAJ010000363.1:0-3600 GCA_039814845.1 Pseudomonadota bacterium
AACGGGAGGAGCATCATGTACATCACCGATCCATTTCAATTTTCCGCCGCAGGCTACCGCCTGATGGGCGTCATGGTTGAACAACAGATGCGCGTCATGAAAGTGATGAGCGACGCGGCTCTGACATCCAACCCGCTATTGACGTCGCCTGTGCCCCGGCGTGATGTCGTGGCGCCCGCCACAACGACGACAAAACCCAAGACCAAATCGGTTACACATCTGGCAAAGCCAGCGACGCGGCCCACGACAGCATCGTCCAACCGTCAGCGCCAACCATCCCCGCCGCCTGCATTCCCGCAGTCGCCCACTGGCGGGACGGTGGCACACCCGGCGGAGTAAACTAACAGCGTCACGTTGCACCAGACGCAAAGCGGGTATCCCGTTTTGCGTCTTCTTTTTGTGACGTGAGTATGTACATAGGAAGGCAGGGAGGAAACCACTTAACCAGAGGTTTCTCAATGTCTTACATCTCAGATCACCCATCCTCTTTCGGTGCATACTTGGCACGTGCTCTGCATGCCCTCGCATCGTCCCCCAATCGTATTGTCGAAGATCGTCAGCGCGCTGCAATTCGCCTGATGGACAAATCCGATGAAGAGCTGGCCGCGATGGGCCTGTCTCGCGCCCATGTCAAGGAAGATGTGCACCGTCACCTCTACTACTGCTAAGGGCCAACACGCATCCGCTTGACAGGCTGACGCGCCCCGGCCAAGGCTGCGGCCATGCAAGACTATCGTCCTGTCGGTTATGTCGTGGGCCTTATGGTCGTGGCGCTTGGCGTGGCCATGTGCCTGCCCATGTTCGTCGATATGGCCGAGGGTGCGGAGAACTGGCTCGTCTTTGCCAAAAGCGCGGTCATCACCGTGGGCATCGGCGGGATGGTGGCTCTTGCCTGTTCTAAGGGCGACCATGATCAGCTGAGTGTGCAACAAACCTTTCTGCTCACTTTCGGTGTCTGGGTGACGCTGCCGTTCTTTGCAGCCATTCCTTACATGTTCGGCGTGACCGACCTGGGCCCAACAGACGCGTTTTTTGAGGCCATGTCGGGTCTCACCACCACGGGCGCGACCGTCATCAACGGGCTTGATGAGCTGCCCAAGGGCCTGCTGCTGTGGCGCGGGTTGACACAATGGCTGGGCGGGATCGGCATCATCGTTGTCGCCATGGTGTTCCTGCCGGAACTGCGCGTTGGCGGGATGCAGATCTTTCGGTCTGAAAGCTTTGATACCTTTGGAAAAATCCTGCCCCGCGCGACCGAGATTTCATCGCGCATCTCAGTCATCTATATCACTCTGACACTTGTCTGCGCGGGCTGTTATCTGCTGTCGGGCATGGATGTCTTTGACGCCACCGTGCACGCCATGACGACGGTCGCCACCGGCGGGTTTGCCAATTACGATAACTCCTTCGCCGCCTTTGCCCCTGCGGCGCAGTATTTCTCTGTCATCTTCATGATGCTCGCGGCCTTGCCGTTTGTGCGTTTCGTCCAACTGACCGCCGGCACTGCGCAACCATTGCTCAAAGACCGCCAAATCCAGGGCTTCTTTCTCACTGCCTTCAACCTCGTGCTGATCCTGACCCTGTGGCAGTGGCAGCATCAGGGCGACCTGACGGAGGCCGCATTCCGCCGCGTGCTTTTCAACACGGTTTCGATCCTCACGGGCACCGGATACGCCAATGATGACTACATGACATGGGGCCCGTTCCCCGTGGTCATGCTCTTTTTCATTGGCCTCATCGGCGGTTGCGCGGGCTCTACCTCCTGCTCCATCAAGGTCTTCCGGTACCAGTTGCTCTTCGCCTCTGTGAAAGTGCAACTTCAGCGCATCTATTCCCCTCACGGCATCTTCACCCCGCGCTACCAGGGCCGCCCGGTGGTCGATGATGTGCTGACCTCTGTGATGTCTTTTTTCGTCTTCTTCGTGGTGACATTGGGCGTCATGGCTGTGGTGCTTGGCTTGACGGGGCTCGACTTTGTCACCTCCGTATCTGGTGCCTCGGCGGCTTTGGCCAATATCGGCCCCGGTCTGGGCGACACCATCGGCCCCGCAGGCAACTATGCGCCTTTGAATGACGCGGCGAAATGGGTCCTGTCCGCTGGCATGCTCATCGGCCGGTTGGAGCTTTTCGCCGTCTACGCCATCTTCACCCTAAGTTTCTGGAGAGTTTAATGCCCCAACGCCCCCTCACCAAGCCATTGGGTGCCCAAATCAGCCACATGCTCAAATCCCGCGGCGTCGATGTGATCTTCGGCATCCCAGGCGTGCACAATCAGGAAATGTATCGCGGCATTGAAGAGGCGGGCATCCAGCATGTGCTCGCCCGTCATGAACAGGGTGCGGGATTTATGGCCGATGGCTATGCCCGCGCGTCGGGTAAGCCGGGCGTGGCCTACATCATCACCGGGCCGGGGCTTTGTAATATCATGACCCCGCTGGGGCAGGCCTATTCAGATTCTGTGCCCGTGCTGGCCATTTCCTCCTGCCTCGATGAAACCTCGGCCACACGCGGTCAGCTGCACCAAATGCTCGACCAACGCGCCGCCGCCGATTGTGTTTGTGACTGGAGCCATGAGGCCCGCTCAGCAGAGGCCGCATATGGTCTGATCGACCGCGCCCTTGCGGAATTTTCGGCCAGTCGCCCCCGCTCAAAACACATGCAGGTGCCGATTGCCTTGCTCGAAGCAGGCGCCAACCCGCCGCCTGCGCGCCGTCCTGGTGACCACGTGGCCAGTTCGCGCGCCGTGGTGCCGGGCCAGATGACGCAGATCGCGCGTCGCATTGCAGATGCGGTGAAGCCGATCTTTGTCCTTGGCGGTGGTCTCGCACGACACGGCGCGGCCGCCGAGGCCGCCAGCGCCGCGTTGGTCCAACGCTCTGGCGGCGCTGTTTTCATGAGCTACGCCGGGTGTGGCCTTTTGCCCCCGGAAGAGCCCCTCAGCTATGGCAGCTACCTTGCGCGCCCGGAAAGTGCCGCCATCTTTGGTGAGGCGGATTTGGCCGTGGTCATCGGCTCTGAGCTGTCTGAGTGCGATCTTTGGCGAACGGAGCTGGGGCACGGTGCGCCCCTCATCCGTGTGGATATCGACCCGGAGGTGTTGGTCGATCAACAAGAGGCCGAGATCACGGTGCAGGCCGACGCCTTGGCCTTTGTCACCGCGCTGCTGGACCATTTGCCCGACACAGTCGCGCCCAAATGGGACATCGAAGAGATCGCCCGCACCAAAGCCCGTTTCAAGGCGGAAACCGATGCAGAACGCCCCGGCATCGTGCCCGTCTGCGATGCGCTCGCCGCTGCATTGCCCGATGACACGATGATTTACTCTGACATGACGCAGTTTGCCTACGTCGCCAAAGAGGTGTGGGACATGCCGCGCGCTGGACATTGGCACCATCCCAACGGCTTTGGTACGTTGGGCTATGCGCTGCCTGCTGCCATCGGTGGGGCGGTGGCGCGGCAGGGTTTGCCCACGCTTTGCATCGCAGGCGATTATGGCCTGCAATACACAGTGCAGGAACTGGGCGCGGCGGTCGAACTGGGCCTGCCGCTGCCGATCCTTGTGTGGGACAATGCCAAACTGAAAGAGATTGAAGACAGCAT
>JBCCAJ010000237.1:0-4990 GCA_039814845.1 Pseudomonadota bacterium
GCGTCTATGCCGTGAATGCGATAACTCTGCTCATCGATCCTGAGCGTATCCCCATCCACCACCCGAACATTGGCAAAAGAGGGCGTAGTGAGACCCAGACATATCAAAAAGAGCGTCAGAACATGCTTCATAATTTTACGTTTCGCTCCACTGGCTAAGCGCTCCCAAGATGTAAGGGTTAACATAAGGTTAACGCTTACAGGTTGCCATTAAGACTTTGGACGCATCTTGAAACCCCCGTAAAAACACTCTGAATTTGCAAGTTCAGCCTCAAAACAGGCCGTCAAAGACGCGCAAAAAGGCCATTCCGTGACAAAAGCCCCCAATTTTAAACGACGGCGCGAGATAAGTGATCTGCATGGGCGCAACCACTGCCTAGCGGGCGCGTGCATGATCCGCTGATGTTGGGGAATGTGATCGACACCAAAGCAGCAGACAGCGGCCCCCTCAGCGATGCCTTTTCTTCAAATTCAATGATGGCGTTCTTCGATGCGCATGAATTGACCGCGTCTTCTTGCATTGAAAAAACAACGGTCGGGTTCCGCGCGATACACCATTTGCCAAATCATGCCTTGCTCGGTCTATCGCTAGAACAGTAACCAGATGCCGTCCGAGCCGATTTGGATGATGTAAAACGCAAGGTTGGGACCGTGGCTCACACCCGCGCGCACAACGGAGCGTTTGCTTCGACATTGACGTTGAAGGCGGCCCTCACGGTCAAGCGTTTTCCGTCCGTGCCGTCCGCTTGCGCCTCATCGTCAATCGTGTTGCTTAGGCAGATCCTGTCATTCGCAGTTCTTGGCGCGGAAATGACCAACAAACCTAGCCGTGGACTGGCCGCCGTTTCGCGCCTCATGACGTTTGCCCGCTGTGACACTGAGCGCATCGCCAGAGGTCAGCGCGTCTGTCGTCCGTACAGTTTTGCCCCGCGTGATGGGCGGATCGCCGGAAACCGTGCAAGGGGCGAGGATTGCTTACGCGTAGGATGACCGTGTCGGCAAAAACGTGTGCCGGGCGCAGGCCTTCATCGCTTCCACAAAACCCTGCTCGGCAAGGGCCACAAGAGACTGCGCCTTGTCCGCGTTCCTTGAACGATCAGCCGGTTTTGATTTGGCCACAAGAGCGACGGAGGCTGGTGCCGTTTCAACGCGATCTTTCTGTTCATCTTTCCGGGGTTTTTCGTCAAATTTTACGGAACGGGCCGCGATAGAGGCTTTGCGCGCGGCTTCCGCTTCGGCCTTGCGGGCAGCTTCCTGCGCTTTGCGCTGTTGTTCTTGCTTCTGGAGCCGCGCTTTCTCTTGGCGCAGTTTCTCTGCACGAAGGCGTTCGGCCGTTCGAATTTTCTTGGCTCGCTCCGTCTTCAACCGCGCCAGATCAGAAGGAGAGCACGCGCTCACAACATCGTAGGCGACGTTAATCTCCGTGAGGCGCTTGTTGGCACCCACAGGATCAGTGCGGGCCGTATCGGGATGGTAGCTGCGCACAAGCGCGCGCCAGGCTTTGCGAATGGTGGCTTCATCATCGGTGGGGGAGACGCCCAGAATGGCAAATGCTTTCTCAAAGTCAGTCATGGGGCACCTCTGCAAAGGGTTTGTACCAAAGTTTCCTAAAACTTGAGATAACTCCTAGACACCTCTGCGTCGAACTTTCCCTGATGAAATGGTTAAGACGCGCCGCGCGACGACAGCGGGTTTCATCTCAAAACGATGCAGGTTGGGAAGGGCACAGGTTAAGGCCCGATCAAGAATTAGGTCTGCCACGGCCATGGTATCCAAACCGCTCGACACCGCAGTGGTCGTCCGGGGCTATCTGGCTTTCCGAAAGGCTTGAACCGGGACTTCCGAGGTCATGGGTGCAGCCGCACATGGCACGAACTCAATCAAAACATCCGTCGCAGCGACGCCGCCCTGACAAAACGTGGTGACCGCGTCATGTTCCGAAAACCGGGGGGTCAGGAACACGACACGCGAACCATTGGCGGCTTCATGCAGCAAACGGTTTCGCGTCCAGGCAGGTGTCCAATGGGTGTCGTTTTTCATTTCGCCGATATAGACCCGTTCCGCATCGCGGCGGGCAATTTCCAAGATCGCACCATCTGCCCGACGGTCATAGAAAATCACGTCTGCAGCCTGAAGGCGCTTTACGGCGCGCAAGGATTGTAGTTCCGGGTCGCTGTTGCCTGCATCAAGAATGGATAATGCGCCCTCGTCAGAGGTTTGCGGGGCGGCATGATTTGAAATTGCCGCTTTGATTTCAGACGCGGCATGCGCCTCAATCCCTCGATCCCAAAGCTGCCGGGGTTTGCCTGAAAAGACCCAGGCCCAGAACGCCCGCCGCTTGGACCGCTCCACATATTTTGCAACGCTGGCCCGCAATAGCCCAGAGAGCGCAGCCAAGCCGCCAAGGTTCTGAGGCAAGCTTTGTTCGATCTGCGTCTTGATCTGGCGCGCCAGAACGGGCGCTGTGCCTTCCGTCCCGATGGCTATGACGACAGGATCACGATCGACCAGTGACGGGGTGGTGATGTCGCACAATTGGGGTTGGTCGACGACGTTCACCTGGCAATGCGCGGCCTTGGCAATAGCGTGGACACTGACATCGATTGCAAGGCACCCTGTCGCAACAAACACCATAGCCGCCCCGAGGAAAAACGTCTCCGTCAGCGGGCCCCGGTGCCAGCTGGCGCGCCCGGCCCCCACCAGCGCGTCTATCTCTGGATCAAGCTCTGCCGCTGCAAAGACAATTTGCGCATCCGTCTTCAGAATCAGCCGTGCCTTTTGCGCCGCTTGCTCCCCCCCGCCCACGATGATGACGCGGCGGTCGGTGGTTTTGATGAACATGGGAAAGGCTTTCATAGCCGTGTCCTTACTGGGCCGCCTGAGGCAGGGTGAACGATTTCAAAAGGTTCGCAATCTCGGGTCGGCAAGAGCCGCAATTGGTGCCTGCGCGCAGGGCACTGCCAATGTCATCCACGCTCATCAAACCGTCCTGTTCCACGGCGCGTGCAATGGTGTTGATGCCCACGCCGAAACACGAACAAAGAACCGGGCCAGGATCGGGCACGTCTGCCGGGGCGCGTCCGACAAGAATTTGATCGACGGGCTGGCCTGGTCGCGTCGCAAGATAGTCGCGCATCACGGCCACAGGTTCCGGCGCGATGAAAAGCGCGGCCAGAAGACGGCCCTCTTCATGGAACGCAAGACGATGGAGCCTGCGCGCCGGGTCCGCGAAGGATGTAAGCTGTGCTTTAGGCAGGTCGAAAAAGGCTCGGGCTGTTTCTTCCCAGTCCTGAGGCGCGGCGCGCCCGGCAAGCTCAACACGGTAGCCCGCATCGGTCCGCGCCAAAGCCCAATACGCGCTGTCCGGGGCGGGCCTGTGCGTCGTAACGGCAAAGCCGTACCAAGCCGCTTGCAGCCGATGCACGGACACAACGGAGGCCTTGGATTCCGGCTGACCGGACACGGGATCCACTGCGCCCGTCACCAGCGCGTCAATCCGGGCCGATGGTGCGGTTTCGCCCGTCCAATGCATTGGGGCAAAGACTTGGCCCCGTGTCACATCCGCCGTGATGTTGGCGCGCAGGATGCAGGTGCCATGGGGGCTTTTGACCTCAACGAGATCAGCGGGGACTACCTGCAGTTCCGATGCATCTTGGGGATGGATGTCGAGATAGGGTTCGGCGAGGTGCGATGACAATCGGGCCGACAGCGCCGTGCGTGTCATTGTATGCCACTGATCCCGCACGCGTCCGGTGTTGAGCCTGAAGGGATAGCGCCGCCCGGTCTTGGCCGCAGGGGGCCTGTGCTGCACCGGCAAAAGCTTTGCCTTACCATCTGCGTGATAGAACCGCCCATCTGCAAAGAAGCGACCGCCTTTGCGGTCATGCGCGATGGGCCAGCGAGTGGGTTCCAGCACATCGAACCCATGGTCTGAGATATTGGCGAGCGCGGAGATGTCGAAATCCTTGCCAAAGGCACCTGCAATACCTGACAGCGCTGCGTGCTCACGAAAAATCTCGGCCACCGAGGCGTAGTTGAAAGCGTCTTTCCAGCCCATCCGGCGCCCGACCTCTGCCAAGATGTCCCAGTCAGGGCGAGAATGCCCATGGGCGGACAATACAGGGCGTTGGCGGCTGATTGTGCGGTCTGAATTGGTGACAGTGCCGTCTTTTTCTGCCCAACCGGACGCGGGCAGAAGCACATGGGCAAGCCGCGCGGTGTCCGTCGCACCGGTGATGTCGCTGACCACGACGAAGTCACAGCCCTTGATGGCGTGTCGCACGGCATCGGCCTCGGGCATCGACACGGCAGGGTTGGTGTGGATGATCCACAGGGCTTTGATCCCTCCGTCGCCCACGGCGCGGAACATGTCCACCGCCTTGAGCCCCGCCACCTCAGGCATCTGGGGGGCGTTCCAGAAGGATTGGACAGCCGCGCGGTGGTCTGCGTTTTCCAGATCAAGATGGCAGGCCAGCATATTGGCCAAACCGCCCACTTCGCGCCCGCCCATAGCGTTGGGCTGACCCGTTACCGATAGAGGTCCACAGCCCGGCAGGCCGATGCGGCCCGTGGCAAGGTGACAGTTGAGGATCGCATTGACCTTGTCCGCACCCGAGGTGGACTGGTTCACCCCCTGGCTGAACACGGTCACGACCTTGCGCGTGCCGATCCACATGTCGCAGAACCGGTCAACGTCCGCCGGGTCAAGACCTGTGGCACTCAGATCGCTTGCTGTAGCCGTCTCTACCGCGGCGTTGAACCCGGTCGTGTTCCGCAAGAACCCCTCATCCATCGCATTGCGTGCCGCAATCTCGGCCAGCAGATGGTTGAACAGCGCTACATCGCTGCCAATCGTCAATGGCAGGTGCAGGTCCGCCCCATCGCAACTGGCCGTGCGGCGCGGGTCGATCACGATGATCTTGGTGCCGCGCTTGGCCTTCGCTGCCAGAACGCGTTGATGCAGGATCGGATGACACCACGCCAGGTTCGAC
>JBCCAJ010000530.1:0-1510 GCA_039814845.1 Pseudomonadota bacterium
CGATATCAAGGTGCACCGTGCGCGGCCCTGACATCCCCGCCAAAAGCCCCGAAGGGCGCACCCTCATAGACAGGCGCAACTCTGACACCGACCGCGTGCTTTCCGGCCAGTGCGGTTCAGGGCCCGTCAACGCGCCCAGGTGGGTCTCAAAATCAAAGCGGGGCAGGGTGTCATTGGGCTGGGGTTGTAAAAATGCCGCCTCAATGCGGCCATCGCGCGCGGCCAGAAGGCCGGGCATGCGCCCGCGATCCATTAGGTTGGCCACAAACGAGGTGATGAACACCGTTTTGCCTGCCCGCGACAGCCCGGTCACCCCCAGACGGATCACAGGTTCAAAGAACGCGCCGCTGATCCGCGCGCCAATGTCTTCCACACCACGGGTCAGCCCGTCTGCCAGATCTGAGATGACCAAATCTATACGTCTTTCGTCTTGTTCTCATGGAAGATAGACACGCTCGGCCCCAGTTGCCAGACTTGTGGCGCGCCCCTTGGCCCGCTATCAGCGCCCCATGCCACGCTATGCGCTCAAAGTTGAATATCACGGTGGGCCTTTTGCGGGATGGCAACGGCAAGCTGACCAGCCATCTGTGCAAGGCGCGATAGAGGCCGCTTTGGCAAAATTGGAGCCCCGTGATCACACCATCGCCGCCGCAGGGCGCACGGATGCGGGCGTGCATGCGCTGGGTCAGGTGGCCCATTGCGACATGGAAAAGGTCTGGGACCCGTTTCGCCTGTCTGAGGCGCTTAACCATCATTTGAAACCAGCACCCGTTGCCATTGTGGCCTGTTCTGAGGTGGCGCAAGACTGGCATGCCCGGTTTTCGGCGGTCGAGCGACGCTATCTTTTTCGTTTGCTCATGCGCCGCGCGCCCGCGACCCATGAGGCAGGGCAGGTTTGGCAAGTGTCGCACGGGCTGGATGCGCAGGCCATACGCGAAGGGGCCAAATTTCTGATCGGGCAGCATGATTTTACCACCTTCCGGTCCACCATGTGCCAGGCCAAAAGCCCGGTGAAAACGCTGGATGAGATCGTGATCGAAGAGGTCACATGTCAAAGTGGGCCCGAGCTGCGGTTTTTCGTGCGCGCGCGATCCTTCCTGCACAATCAGGTGCGGTCTATCGTTGGCACATTGGAACGCGTGGGCGCAGGGTCTTGGGCACCTCAGGATGTGAAAACCGCGCTTGAGGCGACAGACCGCGCAGCCTGCGGACCCGTCTGCCCACCCCAGGGGCTTTATCTGGCTGGGGTTAAATATCCGTCAGAGCCCTTCGGCGGCGATCATTGAATTCCCTTTGATCTCACCCCTCGACGGCGCTACACCGCCCATAGCGGTCCCGTAGCTCAACTGGATAGAGCAGCTGACTTCTAATCAGCAGGCTGAGGGTTCGAGTCCTTCCGGGATCGCCATTTCTATGAATGATTTAGTGAATTTTGGGGTCTGTGTTTCGGTGTCAGTCTTCCAACAACGCTCCCCAGGCAGCGTGTTTTCTGTTGCGGAGCTTCACTCCA
>JBCCAJ010000468.1:0-2453 GCA_039814845.1 Pseudomonadota bacterium
ATATCGCCCAAGACGACCGTCACCCGGTCCGCGCCCAGCGCCCGGGCCCGAAGCACCCCGGCACGCAGGCTGTCGGCTTGTTGGGGGTCGGCCTCAGGCGGTGTGACGATATCAAAACCGGTCAGTGCCTCCGCCACTTCCACGCTGCGCGTCACTGCCACCCAGAGATCCAGATCACTGGCCCGCAACGCGCGGGCCGCGTGATCCACCATAGCGGTCCCATGCAGCGGCGCCAGCAGTTTATCCGCGTCTCCAAACCTGCGAGACGCGCCAGCGGCAAGCAACACACCGGCCCGAATCATGGGGCGTTGGCCATGGCCTTGCCCAAAATCTCTGCCAGAACAGACACGGCGAGCGTGCCCGCATCCCGCGCCGAAGGGATAAGCCCCACGGGGCCATGCAACCGCGCGCAGGCCGCTTCGGACACGCCCATCCCTTGCAGTATCATCAGCCGCGCATCCCGCGCGCGTTGACTGCCTTGTGCGCCGATGTAGAATGCTGGCGTTTCTAACGCGCCCGCCAGGATCGGCGGTTCCCAGTCATGATCGTGGAAAAACAAGACCACCGCGGTGCGACCGTCCACCTGCAAATCCTCGGGAAAGCTTTGATCCGTCACATGACGCGTGTCACAGCCCGACATCTCCCCCCACCCCAGCGTTTCATCATCCGGAGAGAGCAGCAGGTTCGGATAGCCCGCAGAATTCACCAAAGCCGCAAATGTGCTGGCCTCCGGCCCTTTGCCGAAGACAAGAAACCGGATCTCAGGCTCAAACCGGATGGTAAGCGTGTCGCCGAACCGGCCTGTCGGCCCCTCTTCGTGCACGTACATCCCGCCAGTGCGCATATCGATGACCAGCGAACACGGCCGGCGCGCCGCGCGGTTTTCGACGATCTGCGCGATCGCATCACGGTCGGGCGCAGGCAGCACCACAATATCGAGCCCACCGCCACAGGGCAGTTGGATATCAATGAAGGGTGACCCACGCCCATAGCGAAGGGTGCGCGGCTGCCCTGTCTGTGCGACCTCCATCGCATGAAGGGCGATATCGGCCTCAATGCAGCCCGAAGACAACGTGCCCGTGCGGGAGGCCGCATCCATCACAGCCATCATCGCCCCGACAGGTCGGTAACTTGGCCCTTCCACACCCGCGATCACGGCCAGAACGGCCCCATCCGGGGCTGACAAAAGAGCGTCCAAAGGATCGCGCGTGGCTGGTGTTTTTTTCAACATGGCTACGACGGCAAAGATGGCGCTTGGGGGCTGATCCGGCAAGCAGAGATTTAAAATGCCGCCGCAAACGAAAAAGCCCCGGGCAAAATCCATGCCCGGGGCCAAAGGCTCAGTGCAAATGCGTTAGTTCAACGCCTTGTCCGTGATCGCATGGGTCCACGCGCCCTCAGGCTGCTTGGTGATCACCGGATCGGACCCACCCGCCAGCAGGCTATCCACGGTACGCTGGAAATCCGCCTCGACCAGTGCGCCGTTGGATCCGGCTGTCAGCTTGGCAATCTCGCCCATCATGCGCACCTGATGCGCCTCTGTCTGGGCACCGGTTTCATCGTAATCCAGCACGATCATGGCGGCGTCCTCGGCATTTTCCTCGGCCCATTTCCAGCCCTTCATAGAGGCGCGCACGAAGCGGACCATTTTGTCTTGGAAGGCTTCATCTGAAAGGTTTTCTTCCAGCACGTAAAGACCATCCTCCAGCGTCGCGACACCCTGATCTTCGTACTTGAACGTCACCAGATCATCGGGCGTCAGACCCGCATCAATCACCTGCCAATATTCATTGTAAGTCATGGTCGACACACAGGCCGCCTGCCCGTTCAGGATCGGATCAACGTTGAAGCCCTGCTTGAGCACCTCAACCCCATCGTCACCGCCATCCGTGCCAAGACCCAGCTGCGACATCCAGCTGAGGAAGGGGAATTCATTGCCAAAGAACCACACGCCCAGCGTTTTGCCCGCGAAATCATCCGTAGTGGCAACACCGGCATCCTTGCGGCATGTCAGCATCATGCCTGACGATTTGAACGGCTGCGCGATATTGACCATCGCCAGCCCCTTTTCTCGGGCCGACAGCGCCGAGGGCATCCAATCCACCGTCACATCCGCGCCGCCACCGGCCAGCACCTGCGTGGGTGCGATATCCGGACCACCCGGCTTGATGGTGACGTTGAGGTCTTCGTCAGAATAGTACCCGTTCTCCAGCGCCACATAGTAGCCCGCGAACTGGGCCTGCGTGACCCACTTTAGCTGCAACGTAACATCATCGGCGGCCAATGCACCGCCCGCCATCAGCGACAAAGCCGCGGCGCCCCAAGTTGATTTCAGTTTCATATTCAGTCCTCTTTCTGTTGGTTCAGTCTATTTGGGTTTTGCTCAACCTCTTTGCGATGGATGCCAGAAGGTCATCCGCTTTTCCGTCCAGGCGACAAGGCCGTAAAACGCG
>JBCCAJ010000174.1:0-5970 GCA_039814845.1 Pseudomonadota bacterium
TCCGATGCGCTGTGGATCGTGAAGTGGCTGGGCGTGGCCTATCTGGCCTGGATCGGGCTGAAGCTTATCTTTTCGCGCGCGGAGGCAGAGGCCCCTGCGCCGGCACGAGGCCGGCTTTTTCGGCAGGGGTTTGTGACCTCAATGGCGAACCCCTATGCGGTGGTTTTCTTTGGCGCTCTGTTTCCGCAATTCATTGATCCGACTGCGCCGATCTGGCCGCAGCTTTTGATCCTTGGCGCGACCTATCTGGTGGTGGATGGGGCGATTTTGATCCTTTGGGGCTGGGCCGCGCGGCGCACGCTTGGGCGGGTGAAGGCGCTGACAGAGCAGTGGATCAACCGTGTGTCCGGGGCGTTGATGCTGGGCGCGGCTGTGCTTTTGGGGGCCAAAGATATCGACCAGACGGCGCGGTGACAGAGGGGGTGGCCATGCTTGTGCCTGAGACGATGTGCGGTGTGTATTTGATGCGCCACGGGGGCCCTGAAGCCTTGGAATGGCGCGTGGATATACCCGTTCAGCAACCCGGGCCGGATCAGGTGCTGGTCCGGGTTTTGGCGGCGGGCGTCAACAACACGGATATCAACACGCGGATCGGGTGGTATGCCTCGGAAGTGACCTCTGGCACGGAAGACAGCGATGCTGTGGGCGATGATGCCGAAGGCGGCTGGGGCGGCGCGCTTCAATTCCCGCGCATTCAGGGCGGGGACCTGTGCGGAGAGGTCGTGGCGCTGGGTGAGGGAGTGACAGGCTTCGCCCTCGGCGCGCGCGTCACATGCCCGATCAATCAGCCGCGCCCGTCCGCAGAGAACCCCGTGGGGTTTGAAGCGCTTGGGTCAGAATTTGACGGGGCCTTTGCGGAATATTGCGTGGTGACAGCAGGCGATCTTTATGATGTTACCGCCTCCCCTCTGACAGATGTGGAGATTGCCGCGATCCCCACAGCTTTTGGCACGGCGGCGGGGCTATTGCACCGCGCGGGCGTGGGGCAGGGGCAGGAGGTTTTGGTGACGGGGGCCTCGGGCGGGGTCGGGCTGGCGGCGGTGCAGCTTGCCGCCAAGATGGGCGCGCGTGTCACGGGTGTGTCCTCTGCCGCCAAGGCGGAGATGGTGCGCGAGGCAGGCGCGGTGGAGGTGCTGGAGCGAGGGGCGGCTTTGCCCGAAGACAGGTTTCACGCGGTGATTGACGTGGTGGGCGGTGATATCTGGCCTGCTCTGATCGACGCGCTGCGGCCCGGTGGGCATTATGCCGTGGCAGGCGCGATTGGCGGGCCGATTGTGGAGGCGGATCTGCGGCGGATTTATCTGCGTGATATCACGATCCATGGATGCACATTTCAGTCGCCCGAAGTCTTTGCGGCCCTGATCGAGATGGTGAACAAGGGTGACGTGCGGCCGCTGATTTCTGGCACTTATCTAATGCAGGATATCGCCCGGGCTCAGGAAGATTTCCAGTCCAAACGCTTGGCAGGCAAGCTGGTGTTGTTGCCGCCCGATAAAGAGGAGAGCTGAACATGGCATTGGATGAATTCGCCAAGACCCTCATCGCGCGTTTTCCGTTGGGGTTTGTGGCCACAGTCACGGCGGATGGCCGCCCGCATCTGTCGCCGAAGGGCACGTTTCTGGTGTTGGATGCCACGACCATTGCCTTCGCTGAAATCCGGTCCCCCGATACCATGGCGAACCTGGCCTATCAGCCAATGGCGGAGGTGAATTTCGTCGACCAATGGCTGCGCAAGGGCGTGCGGGTGCGGGGCCCTGTGCAAGTGGTCGAAAAAGGTGAGTCCTTCGATGCGCTTTTGGTGCGGTGGCGTGAGGTTTGGGGGGACCTTGCAAGCCGGATCAATGCGCTGGTTTTGATCTCGGCCGATGAAGTGAAACAGATCACCACGCCACCCTATGATGACGGTGTGAGTGAAGAGGAGATGATCGCGCTATACAAGGAGAAGTTTTCGGCGTTGTACGGTTGAGTGTCGCCTCGTCCGCCCTGCGGGCCGCCTTGGCGGTTGAAGGGGGCGCGCTGCGCGCGGGGTGCTGGTGGCCGCGCTGCGCGCGGGCTTGGGGGCGCGCCTTCGGCGCGTGTGTTTTTGGTGCGGCACGAGCATATTGGCAGCACGCCAATCTTCGTCTACACGCCGGTAACTTGGGGAATGAACAGGGATCACGTGATGGCAGAAATTACGCTTCTTGATGGCTCAATCGGTCAGGAATTGGTGAAACGGGCCGGCGATAAGCCAACCGGGCTTTGGTCCACCCAGGTGATGATCGATCATCCAGGTTTGGTGCGTGACGTGCATGCGTCTTACTTTGATGTAGGGGCGACGGTGGCCACATCCAACACCTATGCCGTGCTGCGGGATCGGTTGCGACGTGTGGGCATTGAAGAGCATTTCGACCACTTGCTGAGCACTGCCATGGCGACCGCCGGAGAGGCCCGCGATGCAGCAGGGTCAGGGCGGGTTGCGGCCTCTCTGGGGCCGCTCAATGCGTCATACAGGCCGGATATTTTTCCGCCCCCCGAAGAGGCGCATCAAATCTACGCTGAGATTGTGGATCACGTCAAAGACAGCGCGGATATCATGCTGATTGAAACGGTCACGTCCATTGATCATGCCGAAGGGGCGCTGCGTGCGACAGATGATGCAGGCAAGCCGGTGTGGCTGGCCATCAGCACGGATGATTTTGACGGCACCATTTTTCGGTCGGGTGAAAAGCTGGCCGATGTGGGGTCGGTTGTGGCAAATCACCGGGTCGATGCCGTCTTGCTGAATTGTTCGCGGCCAGAGGTGGTGGGCGACGGTTTGGAGGTCATCAAGACCTTTGGCAAACCCTTTGGGGCCTATGCCAATGGATTCACCAAAATCTCGGATGGGTTCAAGGAAGAGTTCCCCACAGTCGACGCCCTTACCGAGCGCACCGATCTGGGTCCGAAGCCTTATGCGGGCTTTGCGATGGGATGGGTCAGCCAAGGTGCGACCGTTGTGGGCGGCTGTTGCGAGGTGGGCCCTGATCATATCGCAGAACTTGCAAGACAATTGCGCGAGGCCGGGCATATAATCGTCTGATCATGGAACGCCTTGCCGCACAGATCGACACGAACGCCCGTCTGGTGCGGTTCGACGTCGTGGTGTCGCGCGGGTTTGTTCTGACGGAACTGGCCGCCGTGGTGGATGCCTTGCGCATCGCCAACCGGGTGACAGCGCGACCGCTTTTTGGGTGGACGTATCGTTCTCATGGCGGCGGGCCGGTCGACTGCAGTAGCCGCGCGAGTGTTGAGACTGACAGGTTTGAGGACCGGCCAGACGCGGAGTACCTCTTTGTCATTGGCAATTCCGATCAGGATGCGCCGGGGCTCTCTTTGGGGTCGATCATCGACCGGTACACCCATCGCGGGGCGCAGGTTTATCTGCTCGCGGAAGCGGCCAGTCGGTACATCCGCGAGAAAGGGCCAGATGCGCACGGGTTGACCACCCATTGGGAAAATTCCGCCATTTTCCGGGAGAGGATGGAGGCGTTTGATGCCGATAACGCGCTCGCCAGCCGGGATGGGCGGGTGGTCACCTGCGCGGGGATGGGATCGACTTTGGATGTGGTGCTGTCGGTGATGGGCAACCACATGCCATCGGCTGAGTTGATGACGGTGGCCAATATCTTCCTCCATGACAAGATCCGCGATTTTGGCACGCGGCAGCCCTTCGGCGGCACGGGTGGGACGGCCACTGGCGACGCGGAACTGAACCGCGCGATTGAGATCATGCAGGACAATATCGAGGACCCGGTGCCCATTGCCGAACTGGTGGGCATGGTTGGGATTTCGTCGCGGTCTTTGGAGCGCAAGTTCCGTAATTATCTGGGCACGACGCCCAACACCTATTACCGGCAGTTGCGTCTTGCGCAGGCCAATAACCTGCTGCTCAACACCACGCTGAGCGTGCGGGAGGTGGGGTTGGCTTGTGGGTTTTCGGAAGGGTTTTCCGTGCTTTACAAGAAATTCTTTGGCATCACACCGCTTGAGATGCGGCACAGGCGGAAGGCAGGGATCTGATGGCGGATGTAATCATCGTGGGCGCGGGGCTGGCCGGGTTGACGGCGGCGGCGGAGCTTTGCGATCGCGGCAAATCCGTGGTCGTTGTGGATCAGGAAGGGCCGCAGAACCTTGGCGGGCAGGCGTTTTGGTCTTTGGGCGGGATCTTTATGGTCGACACGCCTGAGCAGCGGCGGATGGGGATTTCTGACGGCCTTGATCTGGCGCGCGGGGATTGGGAGGGCTCTGCGCAGTTTGACCGGGCGGAGGATGCCTGGCCGCGCAAATGGGCGGAAAGCTATCTGGAGTTTGCCAGCGGTGGATTGCGGGATTGGCTGCATGGGATGGGGATGCGGTGGTTTCCTGTCGTGGGTTGGGCCGAGAGGGGTGGCAGTTTCGCCGACGGGCACGGCAATTCCGTGCCGCGCTTTCATCTGACGTGGGGCACGGGGCCTGGGGTGTTGGCGCCGTTTGTGGCGCGTTGTGAAGCGCATGAGACGGCCGGGCGGCTCAGCTATGCCTACCGCCATCAGGTGGACCGGATTGACATGACGGGGGGCGCGGCGACGGGGGTGTCTGGCACGGTGCTGGCCGAAGATGACGCGCCGCGCGGGGCGAAGACCAACCGCGATAAGGTGGGTGAATTTGAGCTGTCCGCTGATGCGGTCGTCGTGACCTCTGGTGGCATTGGCGGGGATTTGGATCGTGTGCGCAAGGCCTGGCCGGTGGATCAGCTTGGCCCCGTACCTAAGCGTATGGTTTGCGGTGTGCCCACGCATGTGGATGGGCGCATGCTGGATGTGACGGAGGCGGCAGGGGCGAGCCTGATCAACGGGGATCGGCTATGGACCTATACCGAGGGGGTGCAGAATTGGGATCCGATCTGGCCAGATCATGGCATTCGGATTTTGCCGGGGCCGTCCTCGATGTGGTTTGACGCGACCGGTAACCGTCTGAACCCGCCCGCGCTGCCGGGGTTTGATACGCGGGGGACGTTGAAAGAGATTTTGAAGACGGGCCACAGCTATAGCTGGTTTGTCCTGACGCAGGCGGTGATCAAGAAAGAATTCGCGTTGTCGGGGTCGGAACAAAACCCGGATTTCACCTCTGGCAAGTGGATGGAGGTGATCCGCCAGCGCATCTTGTCAGGCAAACGTGCGACGGACCCGGTGGAGGCATTCAAGGAGCGGGGTGAGGATTTTGTCGTGGCGCAGGATTTGCCAACGCTTGTGCGCGGGATGAACCAGGTGGCGGGGGGTGGCCTGATTGATGAGGGGCGTCTGCGGGCGCAGATTGAGGCGCGGGATGCGCAGATCGACAATCCGTTTTCCAAGGACGCGCAGGTGATGGCGATCCACGCAGCAAGGAAGTATCGCGGGGATAAGCTGATCCGCACGGCCAAGCCGCATAAGTTTCTTGATCCCGCGCATGGGCCGCTCATTGCGGTTCGGCTGCATATTCTGAGCCGGAAGTCGTTGGGTGGGATTGAGACCAATTTGGATGCGCAGGTGCTGGATACGTCCGGTGCGCCGATCCCCGGGCTTTATGCGGCGGGGGAGGCTGCGGGCTTTGGTGGTGGTGGGTATCACGGCTACAATGCGCTGGAGGGGACATTCCTTGGTGGGTGCATGTTCTCAGGGCGGATTGCAGGTCGTTCAGCTTAGCCGTCCGCGCGGAATCAAGGGCGCTAGCCCGCCGCGCGTTCGTCCGCTGCCCGGCAGGTGATTGCCCGGCAATCACCGAGAGGAGGGCCCCACCCAGGGCCTGGCGAATTGGCAATTGCAGGGCGTCGCTCGGATGGAGTCCGGGAGCGGATGGATAAACCGCTGCTGTTCAGAGGTTCGGATCGCCAGACCGGGGCCAGCCGAAGGCGCTCTGTTCGTCCTGTGTGAAAAATCCGACACCATACTGCCGCATACTCAACATTGCATGGCCCTACGCCATGTCAAA
>JBCCAJ010000227.1:0-5139 GCA_039814845.1 Pseudomonadota bacterium
AATGAGGTCAATCGGAATCCAGTCCTCCTGACGTACCGTAGAGGGCCGCACGAAGCCCAAGGGGGCGGAATTGATCGGTGCCCCGACGGGTCGCCAGATGTTTATAAAACCGTAGTGGCCCTGCGCCCATTCCGCAGCCTGGTCAGCGCCCAGAATATCGACCAAACGATCCCGCGCGCCTTCTTCGCTGTAATCACTATGCACATTGCGCGCAGGCTTTCGATCAGAGTTGGGATCGTCTTCCCGCACAGTATGGTCAAAGATCACGGTGTCTTTGGCGCCGACCTCTTTTTCAAGGATATCGGTCAATTCCTGATCATACTGCGCCTGCCAATCCGTACCGGAAAAATCAAAGACATGGCTCGGCGCCGTCAAGAACGTGACACCATCTGTTTCGAACTGCACCTCTGCCGCGCTTTGACGCAGATCGGTCAAAGGCACCTGGGTCGTCACAAGTTCGGGCGACAGCAACCGGCCCACAACGCCACCGGCATCAATTTCAAACGCTTGCTGTTCTGATTTGTGGACATGATAGTTGACGGTTCCAACGCGCGGCATGGATCACCTCCGTAGACAATCGGTTTCGCTAGATTTAACCGTCGACTTCGCGATATAAATACCGAAGATCGGCATTCTTAATTCGGAAATCGGATATAATATCGTGGACACCCAAGCCCTTCGACTGTTTGTCCTGGCAGCCGAGAAACTGAACATCAGCGCGGCGGGGCGCGATCTCGGGCTGCCACCCGCAGTGTCGAGCGCGCGCCTGGCCAAGCTGGAACAAACGGTTGGCGCAGACCTGCTGCACCGGTCCACGCGCAAAGTATCGCTGTCCCTGGAAGGGGCGGAATTCTTGCCGTTCGCCATGGAAATCCTCGCTCAAGAAGACGCGGCCATGGCTGTTCTGGGTCAAGGCGAAGCCACCGCTTCCGGCACCTTGCGCTTCACCGCGCCCAGTACATTTGCACAGATGTACATTGCGCACCTTCTGCCCGCGTTTCTGGAAGAGCATCCCGGGATCACACTTGATCTGCGGTTTTCCGACACGGCCTTTGACCTCATCGAGGGCAGCTTCGATCTGGCACTGCGCAACATGGTGATGGAAGACACAAGCCTTAAAGGGCGCAAGCTGGCCGATGATGAACGCATTCTTTGCGCCTCACCCGCTTACGTGAAGGCAATGGGCGAACCAAAACATCCAAACGACCTCCTTCATCACAGGCTGATCGCCTTCAAAGATAAAACCCCCCGTTCGCTGCGCGGACCAGATGGCGAGGCGGCAAGTTTTGATCCCCGCGCCTCAAAAAGTCGTCTCGTGCTGGATGACGGATTGAGCCAGAAAATCGCAACACATCAAGGCGCGGGAATTTCGATGAACTCGATGTGGAGCGTGCATGATGATGTCAAATCCGGGGCCTTGGTGCAGGTCCTGCCAGATTGGTCTGCAGCAGACCAATCCGCCCTGTGGCTCGTCTATCCCAAATCCAATGTTCTTTCCCCGAAAGTCCGGGTCTTGTTGGATTTCCTGCTCAAAAACCTTGATGGCGGCAAGCTTTGGCACACCACACTGGGACCAAAGTAGCCGCGTACAGGTCTTTTATCGCGAATTGGCCCATCCACAATCCACACCGTTGAGAGGATCCGTTTTCTCACGGCTGGTTCGCGCATGGGCCACCAAAACGCGCAACGATCGATCAGTGCGTTTTGAGGCTGAGCCGTTGAATGAAACCCAAAACCCGCATGTGATCGTCTTTTCCATTCAGAGCGCCAAAAAAAATACACACAATATTGCGAATAAGTCGCAACTGCATTGACTTCTTGCGAATGACTCTCATATTCATAAACAAGAGAGGTTTTTCATGAGGTACTCAATGGCTCTTCCGCGGGCTCTGTCACGCCGCCACCTTCTTAAACTAACCGCAGCGCTGCCTCTGGCGGTCGCGACCCCTGCTTTTGCGACCCCGGATAAACTGTCCGTCGTGGCCACCACTGGCATGATTGCCGACGCGGCCATGGTCGTCGGTGGGGATCAGGTAGAGGTACAGACGCTGATGGGCCCGGGCGTGGATCCCCACGCCTACCGTCAGACCCGCACCGATATCGTCGCCATGAACCGGGCCGATCTGGTGCTGTGGCACGGCCTCTACCTTGAAGCGCAAATGGAAGAGCTGTTGCTCGAACTGGCTGAGAAAAAACCCGTCGTCGCCGTAGGGGAAACGGTTGCTGAGGACAAACTCATTGCGCACGAAGACTATGACGGCCGGTTCGACCCTCATGTCTGGATGGTGCCCGCACTCTGGGCGGATGTGGTGCGTGGCGTGACAGCCGCACTCAGCCAAGCCGCCCCCGAAAACGCCACCACGTTTGAGGCCAACGCGACAACCTACATCGCAGAGCTTGAGCGCCTCGCAGACTACACCAAAACGTCGCTCACCACTGTCCCGCAAGAGGCCCGCGTGCTGCTGACCGCCCATGACGCCTTCGGCTATTTCGGCAGTGATTACGGTTTTGAGGTCATGGGCATTCAAGGCATTTCGACGGAATCCGAGGCCGGCCTCGACCGTATCGCAGAGTTGGTGGACATGCTGGTCACCCGCGATATCAGCGCGGTGTTCGTCGAAAGCTCCGTTTCTGACCGCAACATCAAAGCACTGATCGAAGGGGCCGCGGCGCAGGGCCATCAGGTCAAAATCGGCGGTGAGCTTTACTCCGACGCGATGGGCGAACCCGGCACGTATGAAGGCACGTACCTGGGCATGATCGACCACAATGTGACAACCATCGCGGGCGCGTTGGGGGGCCAGGTGCCCACCGGCGGCATGGATGGCAAACTGTCGGCGGGGGGCTGATCTATGAACGTCACGCTCGCTGCAGATCATGGCATCCTGACCACGCCAGAGCCGTCTGACGCCCCGCTGGCCATTCGTGGGCTGACAGTCTCCTACGGCGAAAAACCCGCTGTGTTTTCTGTCGATGCCACTTTCGAGGCAGGCGCCATGACCGCCATCATCGGCCCCAACGGCGCGGGCAAATCCACGCTGCTGAAGGCCGCACTGGGCATCGTCAAACCTGTGTCCGGGAAAATCACCTGCTTTGGTCAATCCATGGCAGAGACCCGCGACCGCATCGCCTATGTCCCGCAGCGCGCCAGCGTGGATTGGGATTTCCCCACCCGCGTGATCGACGTGGTCACGATGGGTCTTTACCGCCAACTGGGCCTGCTCAGCCGCCTGACCAAGCGCCATACGGCTGAGGCGATGACCTGTCTTGAACGCGTCGGCATGGATGGTTTTGCCGACCGCCAGATCGGGCAACTTTCGGGCGGTCAACAACAGCGCGTCTTTCTCGCCCGTGCCTTGGCACAAAAGGCTGATCTCTACTTGCTGGATGAACCCTTTGCAGGGGTCGACGCAGCCACCGAGAAGGCGATCATCGCCGTGTTGCAAGACCTCAAGCGCGCTGGCAAGACCGTCGTCGCCGTCCATCACGACCTGACCACGGTGCCCGATTACTTCGACCGCGTTTTCTTGATCAACACCACCAAGGTCGCCGAAGGCACCGTGGCCGAAGCTTTCTCTGAGGCGCATCTGCACACTGCCTATGGCGGTCGCCTGGCGAGCGCTCAGATGCAAGCGGTCGGGTAAAGACAACCCGCCCCGACCACCGTTTCGGACCAAACCCTATGCTGCTTCTTGAGGCGCTCACCCTTCAGCTTGGCTACAACGCCACGCTGGTCACCATCGGCGCCACATTGCTTGGCCTGACCGCAGGGGCTGTGGGCACCTTTCTTTATGTCAGCAAACGCGCGCTGGTCAGCGACGCGATCAGCCATGCCACCCTGCCCGGCATTGGGCTCGCCTTCATCGCGATGGTCTTGTTGGGCGGCGATGGCCGCGCTCTGCCGGGATTGCTGATTGGCTCGGCACTGTCGGCTTGGATTGGCCTGCTTTGCGTCAGTTGGCTCACCCATCGCACGCGTCTGACCGAAGATGCGGCCATCGGCGCGGTGCTGTCGGTTTTCTTCGGCGCGGGCGTCGTTTTACTCACCATCATCCAGACCATGAACACCGGTCGCCAAGCGGGGCTGGAAGGCTTTCTTCTGGGCTCCACTGCCGGGATGCTCTGGAATGACGCCGTGATCCTCGCCGTGGGCGGGGCGGCGACCCTCGCCGCGCTCCTGCTGCTGCACCGTTCTATGGCGCTCGTGGCTTTTGATCCGGACTATGCCGCGGCCAGCGGCACCAATGTCCGGCGGGTGGAGCTGGCGATGATGGGCCTTGCGCTGGCGATCTCTGTGGTGGGGTTGAAGGTGGTGGGGCTGATCCTGATTGTCGCGCTGTTGATCATACCCGCCGTCGCCGCGCGGTTCTGGTCCGACCGACTGGAACGCGTGGTGATCCTTGCTGCGGCCATCGGCGGTGCGTCGGGGTTTATCGGCGCGGCCCTGTCCGCCTCCGCCCCTGACCTGCCCACCGGCCCGATCATCGTGCTGATCGCCTTTGCCTTCTTTGCGGGGTCTTTCCTTTTTGCGCCGGGTCGCGGCGTGCTGGCCGTGGTCCTCCGCCACCGCCATTTCCAAACCCGCGTCCATGTGCGCCAAGGCCTTCTGGCGCTGGCGCAGGCCCAGCCCATCTATGAACCCCTCACCCTGCGCCTCATGCGTCGCGCAGGACTTATTCGCGCCGATGGGGTGGCCACCGATATGGGCCGCGCACAGGCCGCCCGCGCGCTCTTGGATGAACGCCGCTGGGAAATCCTGCGCGCCGATCCGCGTCACGAATGGGCCGCCGCGCGCTATGACGGCCTCACCCCTTTAGAAACGATCCTGACGCCCGATCAACTGGCTGAACTGGACCTTTCACTGGGACCGGAGCCGGTATGAGTTCCGAATTCGTCGCCCTCTCCCTGCCTCCCATGGTGATCGGCACGCTGGCCGCCATCGCCTGCGCGTTGCCCGGTAACTTCCTGTTGCTGCGACGTCAGGCCTTGATTGGCGATGCGATCAGCCATGTGGTTCTGCCCGGTATCGTTCTGGCCTTCATCGTCACTGGCAGCGTGGCCGCCTGGCCCATGATGATCGGCGCGGGTGCCGCGGCTTTGATCACTGTCTTTCTTATCGAACTGATCCGCCGCGTGGGC
>JBCCAJ010000428.1:0-2856 GCA_039814845.1 Pseudomonadota bacterium
GTCCTCCCTCAGCGGGATCGACCGGATCACCTCCATCGTCACGCTGTCACGCTCCAGTACGAAAAGCTCACCACAGGTCAGATGCATCCAGACCTCGCGCACCGCGCCTTTGTCGTTGCGGATGGCGTGGAGGTAGCGGGCCCAGTCCTCATCACTGATGCGCTGGGTGGTATCGGGACGGACCTTCCCTGCTTCGGCGACGAACAGAAATTCGCGTTCGTCGCGGAGGCCGCAGAAGGGGCAGGGGAAGAGCTGCATCTATCCCTCCCTAATGCGCAATGCCAGAGGCCGCGCTTTCGTCGACAAGGCGGCCGGTGGTGAAGCGATCAATGTCGAAAGGCCGGGACACAGCATGATGCGCGCCCGTCGCCATGATATGCGCCAGTAGGTAGCCGCCGACAGGGATCGCTTTGAACCCACCCGTGCCCCAGCCGCAATTGACGTAAAGCCCGTCTACGGCTGATGGACCAATGATGGGGGAGCTGTCAGGCGTGACATCCACAATCCCCGCCCAGTGGCGTAGCAGTTTGACCTTGGAAAGCGAGGGCATCATTTCCGCTAACCCGCTCAGCACCGCTTCCTGCATCGGCAGGTTGCCGCGTTGACCGTAAGACGGCACGCGATCGAGCCCGCCGCCGATGACAAGCCCACCTTTGTCCGACTGACTGACATAGGTGCCGAAGGGCGGGCAGAGGACGACAGTGTTGAGGACAGGTTTCAATGGCTCAGACACAAAGGCCTGCAATGCGTAGGATTCGATGGGCAGTTCAAAACCCGCCATCTGCGCGATGGTCGAGGAATGCCCAGCCGCCGTCGCGCCCACCATACCTGCGCGGACCTCGCCTTGGGGGGTTTCCACGCCGACGCAGCGGCCCGCTTCGGTGATAATCCCGGTGACTTCGCAATTCTGAATGATGTCGACGCCCAACCTGTCTGCGGCCCGGGCAAATCCCCACGCCACGGCATCATGCCGCCCGGTGCCCGCGCGTTTCTGCAGGACGCCGCCGTGAATCGGGTAGCGCATGTCGGGCCGCGTGTTCAGCGCGGGTTCGTGGCGTTTGACTTGGGTCGCGTCGAGGAATTCAGCATCCACGCCGTTGAGGCGCATCGCATTCACCTGACGCGCGGCCATTTCCATCTCCGGTTCAGAATGGGCCGTGACGATCATCCCGCGCTGGGAAAACATGATATTGTAGTTGATTTCGCGGGACAGCCCTTCGTAGAGCCGCACCGACATGTCATAAAGATCGGCGCTTTCGGGGTAGAAATAGTTGGAGCGGATGACAGTGGTGTTGCGGCCCGTGTTTCCACCGCCGAGCCAGCCTTTTTCCAGCACCGCCACGCGGGTCAGACCGTGATTCTTGGCCAGATAGTACGCCGTGGCAAGACCATGTCCGCCGCCGCCGATGATCACCGCGTCATAGGCGCGTTGCAGCGTGGGCGAACGCCACGCCTGCGGCCAGCCTTTATGGCCGCGCAAGCCCTCTTTGAGGAGGTTCCATGCAGAAAACCGAGTCATCTGGACACATCTGTACAGAGGCGGTTTGCGGTGTAAAGTGATTTGTCAGAATGCCCACGGCGCGGAATCAAGGGCGTAGCCCGCCGCGCCTTCGCCTGGCCGTCCCGGGGCCTGGCGAATGGTTGGGTTAGCACTTCGCTCGTATGGCGTCCGGGAACCCAGGGGTAAAGCGCTGCTGTTCAGAGTTTGGATCGCCACGCCACGGCCTGACGAAGGCGCTATGCTAGGAACCCGACAACCATTCAAACACAAGGCGCGCCTGATCCGACGCCTCATTATGCTGGGCAATGTAGAAATCCAAGGGCGACGGCAGCGCATCGGGCAAAAGCTTCACGAGCCGCCCAGAGGCCACCAGATCCGCCGTCAGCCCGTCCCAGCCCAATACCGCGCCCATCCCGTCTCGCGCGGCTTGCAGCGCGATCACGTAGTTGTTCACACGGTGCGACATCTGCAACGGCCCGGCATAGCCAAGCGTGCCCGCCCATTCCTCCCATGACGTCCAGTTGTTTTCGGCCATCTCTAGGTGGATAAGCGGGATTTGCCCGAGGTCCTTGACCGAACTCACCCCGTGTTCGGCCACGAAATCGGGACTGGCCAGCGCAGTGATCGTGTCGCGGAACAAGGCGCGACAAGGGGCGCGTTCAAGGCTCATATCGCCGTAATGAATGGACAGATCGCAGTTGACCGCGTCCCGGCGCATATCATCCACGGCCTGATTGACTGCAATCCTTGGGTGCGCGCGCCAAAAGCTGGCGAGGCGCTGGGTCAGCCAAAGCGAACTCACGGCGGTCGTGGAATGGATTGTCACCGCCGCTGGACGAGCGCGGGATTTGAGCTGATCCAGCGCCTCTCCCACATGATCAAACCCGCGTTGGATCGCGACCAGCAGGTAGGCGCCTTTCTCCGTCAGGTCCACGCCGCGATTGTGCCGCTCAAAGAGCGCCGTGCGCAGATCGCCCTCCAGCGTTTTGATTTGGTGGCTGACCGCCGCAGGGGTCACGTTCAATTCCCGCGCGGCCGCCTTGAAGCTGACATGGCGGGCGGCGGCCTCGAAACTGACAAGGGCGCGCAGGGGCAGGTGGGTGTAGCGAGTCTCTGGCATTAGTTCAGCTAACCTGAGAGAAATCTTTTTGCAATTGCGGGATGGACGGATCGTCGGTTTACCGGACACTATCGCGATGAAGAAAAACATCTGCAGGGAACAGATATGAAAAGCCATACCAAAGTCGTTGTTGTCGGGGGCGGATGCCTTGGCGCGTCTCTCCTTTACGGTCTGACCGAGCACGGGATTGATGATTGCGTGATGCTGGAGCGCACGCAGCTGACCGCCGGGTCCA
>JBCCAJ010000509.1:0-1923 GCA_039814845.1 Pseudomonadota bacterium
CCACTGCGAATTGATGGGGCCGGCCGCAGACGTGATGCAAGGCGCGCTGGCGAATGTGACGATCAATGCGCCTGCTGTCCCTGTGGTGTCGAATGTATTGGCGGAAGGGGTGAGTGATCCGGATCTCATTCGCGATTTGCTGGTGCAGCAAATCACCGGGTCGGTGCGTTGGCGCGAGTCTGTGGGTTATATGGCGGCGCAAGGCGTGACTGAGATTTGGGAGATTGGCGCGGGCAAGGCGCTATCGGGCATGGTCCGGCGGATTGATCGCGAAGTCGCGACGCGCGCGGTGTCGAGTCCGCAGGATGTGGCAAATGCAGCCGCCGCTTTGGCAGGATAAAGGAGACAAGAGCAATGTTTGAATTGACAGGAAAATCCGCGCTGGTGACGGGGGCCTCGGGTGGCATTGGCGGGGCCATTGCCAAGGCGCTTCATAATGCGGGCGCGACAGTGGGTCTGAGCGGCACGCGGGTGGAGCCGCTGGCGGCGCTGAAGGCCGAACTGGGTGAGCGGGCGCATGTTTTGCCTTGCAATCTGGGCGATGCAGAGGCCGTGGATGCGCTTCCGAAACAGGCCATCGAAGCGATGGGTGCTGTGGACATTTTGGTCAACAATGCCGGTGTCACCCGCGATCAGATTTTCATGCGCATGTCAGATGAGGAATGGCAGACCGTCATTGACGTCAACCTGACGGCCACGATGCGGCTCTGCCGCGGTGTGATGCGCCCGATGATGAAGGCGCGTTGGGGGCGGATCATCAATATCGGCTCTGTTGTTGGATCAATGGGCAACCCGGGACAGGTGAACTATGCCGCATCCAAAGCCGGTATGCTGGGGCTGACAAAATCCATCGCTTATGAAGTGGCCAGCCGGGGGATCACGGCCAATGCGGTGGCACCGGGCATGATCGGCACGGCGATGACTGAAAAACTGACCGATGATCAGAAGGACAAGATTGCGGCACAGATCCCGCTTGCGCGGATGGGCACGCCTGAGGAAATTGCGGGCGCGGTGCTGTATCTATCGAGCAATGAGGCCGGGTATGTGACGGGGACCACGCTGCATGTGAATGGTGGGATGGCGATGCTTTGAGGCCGCGTTGCGCAATCTAGCGCCTTCGTCAGGCCCCGATCTGGCGATCCCGACCTCAGGCAAGCGCGGTTTATCGTGACATGTTGCTGTATGGTTGAGCGGAGCGCGAACGTCACCATTTCGCCAAGCCCTGGGTGGGGCCTGACGAAGGCGCGGCGCGCTACGCGCTTGATTCCGCGCCGGGGACTGGAACAATTGTTTTGCGAGAGCAAGTACGCCAGATCAGGTGCGGGGAAACCATTTGCGTATGGCGTTTCATATGCTATAGGCCGCAAAAGTTTACGCGGGGTCGCGCGCAAAAAGCGACCTCGAAAGCCCTAAAACTAGGGCGATGAGCTGCCCAAACGGGCATTTTTCAAGGCCGCCTTTCCTTGAGGAAATGCGGAAAACGCACCGGTCGCGACCGGTCAGGAATGAGGAAAAAGACATGAGCGATATCGCAGACCGCGTGAAGAAGATCGTTGTTGAGCACCTGGGTGTGGAAGAAGACAAAGTGGCCGAAAACGCCTCTTTCATTGACGATTTGGGCGCGGACAGCCTCGACACGGTCGAATTGGTCATGGCTTTTGAAGAGGAGTTCGGCATCGAGATCCCCGATGACGCGGCCGAAACCATCCAGACATTTGGCGACGCGGTGAAGTTCATCTCTGAGGCCAGCTAAGCCCCAACGCATTCGCGGCCCCGGCCGCCCAGAAGGCCCTGATGGATCATCGGGGCCTTTTTGATTCTGAGCGGCAAACCGCGGATGGCGCAAATCGGGCGTGTCATGTCGATTGAGAGATATCCTTTGACGTGTGTGGTAGTATGGAATCAGGTGGTGCGCCGCAATCG